>JANORY010001117.1:0-5968 GCA_031415535.1 Burkholderiales bacterium
GGCGTGCGTTGGACGCCGAGCTTCGTGCAGCAGCCGTCGTGCGCGCGAGTAAGCCGATTCAACATTGGCTGACGGCGCTGATGGGCGGCACACCCGGGTTCGACGAGCTTCGATTGGCCGCTGCCGAACTCGAAGGCGACCTGCTGCTGGCAAGCATCAGCCATTCAGCGGTCGACTGCACCTGGGTGCTGCAGGCTGAAGCTGGCGCGTCCTGGGCCAGTTGCCTGGCAGGCGCAGCCACCAACAGCGCAGCAACCAACAACGCAGCCGACAACAATACAACCCGGCACGATCCAGAAGCGGCATACGACCAACCGGTCGCACCGCTCAGGCTGCGACTCATCGCACGTCCCGCGGCCGTGACGACACACGAGCTGCACTCCCTTGAGCACGGCGACTTCCTTGTGCTGCGGGAATTCTCGCTCGATCTCGGACGCACTACTGTTTTCACGGTATCGGTGAGCACTCGCGCGCTGACCGTCCTTCATAGATTTGAACCACCTCGCCCGGAGCCGCTTATGACCTCGAATTTTGCACCGCCCTCAATCGGTCAGTTAGAACTTGATGTCTGTATTCAGATCGCTGCCCTGCCGGTCCGCGTCGACACGCTGTGCCGCATCGGACCCGGTTATACCTTCATGGCACCGTTCGCACTCGAAGGTGCGAACGTCGGCATCACCGTCGATGGCCAATCCTTGGGCCGAGGCCGCTTGATCAGCATTGGCGATGTGCTCGGAGTTCAAATTACCGACTGGCTCGGCGCACGTTCTGCGACACCAGCGTCTTGACCGTCAAAGACAAGTCGCCCTGTGAACAGCGAATCATTCGATCCGTTTGCATTGCTGCTGCCGCTGCTGGTGCTGGGTCTGGCACCGTTCGCAGCGATCATGGTGACCTGTTATGCCAAGCTGGTGGTGGTGTTTGCGTTGGTGCGCAACAGCCTGGGCGTTCAACAGGTTCCGCCCAACATCGTTCTGAACAGTCTGGCGGTGATCTTCAGCATGTACATCATGGCACCGGTCGCCCTGGAAATTTCCGAGAAGCTCGAAAGCCAGCGCGTCTTTGAAGCCGGCCGGATGAAGACCGCTGACCTGATGAACGCCTTCATCAGCGCACGCGAACCCTTACGCGAGTTCTTGCTGAAACACGGTAAGGAACGCGAGCGCCGGTTCTTCGTCAAAACGGCCAGTAAGTTATGGCCTGCCGAACGTGTCAAGAACATTAGCGAGCAGGACTTTCTGATCATCGTTCCGGCCTTCACGCTCAGCGAGTTAACGGCCGCTTTTCAGATTGGCTTCGTCATTTACCTGTGCTTTGTCGGTGTCGACCTGATCATCGCCAATATCTTGCTTGCGATGGGTATGTCGATGGTCTCGCCAACTGTCATCGCGGTGCCGTTCAAGTTACTGCTGTTTACTGCACTCGACGGCTGGTCGGCACTGATTCACGGACTGGTGCTCAGTTATCAATAATGGACCCGCACAATCAATAATGGACCCGCAAGATAATGGATCCACAAACGCTGATTGAACTCACCCAGCGCCTGCTGTTGCTGGTTCTGCTGGTTTCAATGCCGGTCGTGGCCGCTGCTGTGCTGGTCGGTCTGGTGGTCGGAATTCTGCAGGCAGTGACCCAGATTCAGGATCAGAGCATTGTGTTCGGCGCCAAACTGGTCGCCTGTGTTGCGGTCATCGCCGCGCTCGGACCCTGGGCCGGCGCTGAGCTGATGCAGTTCGGACATTCAGCCTTCGAATCGATTGTCCGGCACGGCCGATGACTGAGGAATTCGTCATCGCGGTTTACCCGTTTCTGGCGAGTCTGCCGCGCCTCGTCGGCCTGTTTGTACTGATCCCGATTTTCGGCAGACGCACGGTGCGCGGCATCGTCCGTAACGAGTTCATTCTGGTGCTGGCGCTGTTTGTTTACCCGATCGCCGCTGGCGCAGACTCGCAACAGATACTGACACCGTTTGCCTATGTTCTGATTGCGATCAAGGAAGCCTTGATCGGGGTCACACTGGGCTTCTTCCTGGGTAGCGCATTTTGGGTCGCCGAGAACGTTGGCTATCTGATCGATTTGCAAACCGGCACTCAGAACGCCACGGTGTTCGATCCGGTGCATGAGCACGAAGAAGGACCGATGGCGGTGTTCATGTTGCAATTGGTCATAGCGCTGGTTCTGTCGGGCGGCGGACTATTGGCGATTCTCGAGATCGTATTCGAGAGCTATCGAGTTTGGCCCATTTATGAAGCCACACCGCGCTGGAATGAAGCGTTCAAGAACACCGTCAGTGCGCGCGCCGATAACCTGTTTGCCATGACGCTGCGATTTGCGGCACCGATGATTATTTTGCTGTTGCTCATTGAGTTCGGCCTGGGGCTGATCAACCGATTCGCCGATCAACTGGACGTGTACAACCTGGCGATGCCGCTCAAGAGTATGGTCGCCCTGTTCGTATTGCTGCTGACCTTGAGTTTTTTGTATGACTCGATCCAGGGTCTGTTGATCTTTGACGATCGTGTATTGCGGATTCTGCGGGAGTCGCTGGGTGGCCGTTGATCAGGACCGTCGCACCGAACCGGCGAGCCCCCGGCAGATTCGCCAGGCACGTCGCAAAGGCCAGGTGGCCCGCAGTCGCGATCTCGGCGTTTGTGCGAATTTGCTGGCTGCTCTGATGGTGTTGTGGGTCGGCAGCGAGTTTTGGGTGGTCCGACTGCAGGCGCTGGCGAGTTTTGGCGTGCATCAGGTTGCCGCACATTCGCGCGCCGAGTCCTTGCAATACCAGACCTTGCTGCTGTTCTGGCTCGACCATGTGCTGTCACTTGGACTGTCGGTAATTTTAGTTTGTTCGGTGGCGGCAATCGTCGTCAATGGCGCGTACAGCGGCTGGCTGTTTGCGCCGGCCGCTGCCGCGCCGCAGTTTGATCGACTCAGCCCCGCCACTAATTTGCGGCGTATGGTGTCGCCCGGCAACTGGGTAGAGCTGGCGAAATCGTCGATCAAGATTTTATTGCTGATGGCTGCGTTGTGGCTGGTGGTCAGATCGGTCTTGCCGAGTCTGATACGACTACCCTTGATGCCGGTATCGGGCCTGCCGGCCTTGATCCATCAGATCTTGTCGGGCTTCCTGGCGCTGATGCTGCTCGGCATGGGCGTTATCGCGGCGTTCGATGCCTGGTACCAACGGATCAGTTATCTGCGTGAACTGCGCATGACCCGCGAAGAAACACAACGCGAGCGGCGTGACGACGACGGCGACCCGGCACAACGCGCCCGGCGTCGCCAGACACTGCGCGAAATTGTGCAAGACTCACCGCTTGAGCGCTGCGCTTACGCCACAGTCATCATCTGCTCATCATCACCGGCCATGGCGACGGCGATTTATTGGGATGAAGACGCCGCTACCGCACCCTGGCTGCTCAACAAAGGGCGCGATGCGATCGGTCTGGCGATTATTCAGATCGGCCGCGACGGCAATTTGCTGATGATTGAAGATGCCGATCTGTGTGCCCGAATTCATCGGCAGACCGGCATCGACGCTGACCTGAGCAGCCCGCTCGCGGCGCAGGTGCGCGACGCCTACCGGCTGGCGCGGCGCTCGACTCGCCCGAGATCATCTTCGGTCATGTATTCATAAACCGTTACTACCTTGTTGGCCCCTGGCACGCGAGCGGCGATTTGCGCCGCCCGATCACCTTCGCGCTGGGTGACCATACCCATCAGGTAGACCGTACCGGTTTCGGTGACAACCTTGAACGCATTCGACTGCAAGTCGCGCGCCTCCAGCAAGGACGCACGCACCCGACCGGTGATGGTGGTATCGCTGGTTGATCGACCCAACGCCGCTTTCGAGCCGATCGTCAATTCGTTGTGCACACTGGCGACGCTCTCCATCTTCGCAATCGCGGCCTCACTGTCAAGCCTGGCCTGCTCGTCAGCAACCTGGCCGGTCAACAACACCTTGCGATTAAAGCTCGTCACGCTGACGCCACCCGCCCGGGCCACTGCTTCCGGCAAACGGCTCTGGCCCTTGATTTCGATCGCTTGATCTTCGGTCTGGGCACCAAAACTGCGCCGATCAAAGGCAATTAACACACCGCTGGTGGCCGCACCCGCCACCAGCAGCGGCACACAGGCGCTCAGACCGAGCGTCGCGCTGGCCGCCAGACCCATCACGACCAATAATTTCGCCGATTTAAAGAGGGTATAGTTCATAATAATCTCCATGAGAGTAACTGCTTACTAATTAGTAAATAAATTGCCGAATTAAGATCAAGGAAGCTTCGATTCATCACCCAGAAGCGCAGCGTCCACACCATCACAAAGGCAATGAATCATCAGGATGTGGACCTCCTGGATACGCATGGTCCGGCCATGCGGAACGCACAAATGCACATCGTCCGGGCGCAGCAGTGCTGCAATACGGCCACCACCATTACCGGTCAGCGCCAGCACCCGCATGCCGCGCTGATGGGCCGCCTGAACGGCCGCCACAATGTTCGCCGAATTGCCACTGGTGGAAATTGCGGCCAGCACATCGCCCGATTGTCCGAGGCCACGCACCTGCTTGGCAAAAATGTCCTCAAAGCGATAGTCGTTGGCGATTGCGGTGATCAGCGACGAGTCGGTGGTGAGCGCCAGCGCGGCCAACTCCGGCCGCTCGCGCTCCAGTCGGCCGACCATTTCGGCGGCAAAGTGCTGGCTATCGGCGGCCGATCCACCGTTGCCGCAGATCAGTAACTTTCGATCGTTGGCGAGCGCGCTGACCAAACAATCCACTGCTCGGGCTAACGGCTCGACCAGCACATCAACCGCACGGCGCTTTAGCTCTGCGCTGTCGTTAAAGTGTTGGCGAATGCGTTCTTCTAGTTCCATGCATTAGATTATAAGCCTTTAAAATCTAAGTGTTAGAACGCGTTTTTGATCCAATTTAGCTCATTAGGTTCAAGCGCAAGGACATCAAAACGGCACGCCGGCCACGGGTTTTGACCAAATTGGCGCAACAAATAGAGTTGCGCCGCCCGTCGCAATCGAGCGCGCTTGGTCGCGCCAACACTGGCCGCCGCACCGCCAAACGCTGAACTTGAACGCGCCCTGACCTCGACAAAAACCAATTCGGTGCCGTCTTGCATGATCAGATCGAGCTCGCCCACCTTGCCGCGCTGGTTGCTCGCCACCAGTCTGCAGCCCTGCGAGAGCAGATACTCGAGCGCCTTTTGTTCGCCGGCTGCGCCGGCAAGCTGGGTTCGGGACGGCGGCCTGTTCAGCGCGGTTCGATCGGGGTGATGACGCCGTTTCGGTATTCCGCCAATACCGACGTCCGGTCAACTCTGGAATCGGCCGGCAAATCCACCCGCAGACGACCAGTGACGCCGTCAAGCTCAAATTGCTGTCGATTGCTCATCAGCTCTCGCGCCAACCGAAATGAATCGATGCCTAGCGCATACAAACGTTGGAAATCCAGGTGGGTCAGCGTCGGCGCTTTGGCGTAGGCCATCACGGCCGTGTGATCCGGTTGCAGTTGCCACGGCATGTCAACCAGTCGGACGCCGTCGAGCTCGGGCATTTTTAAAGTGATGCCCGGTTGCAATGAATTAGCTTGTGAGGTCGCATAAAGGCGCAGCTCCTTTGGCAGCGTGGCGCGCAAGGCACGCAAGGCATCGGGCCCGACGGCCGCAAATGCAACGTCACCGGAGGCGTTACCGATCGCCGAACGCAGCTCAATGCCGGTGCGGCCATCGGTCTCAACCGGATCGACCAGCGTGCCGCCCAGCTCGCGCCAGGCGTCCGAGAAGGCCGCAAAACTTCGCCGACCTATCGGCGTCGTATTCGAGATAATCAGCGCCTTTAACGGGCGTCGCTCGGGAATTCGCAGGGCAGCATCATCAAACGCGGCGCGAGCAACCTGACGGCCCTCACTTTCAACCGGCAGGCCAAAAATGATCAGGTTGTTGGAAACCCGCCGATC
>JANORY010001118.1:0-2587 GCA_031415535.1 Burkholderiales bacterium
ACACTGCGCAAAAGAATCAGGACGACTCGAACAATCTGTCGAACCAGCGCCGGCATAGTCGCCATACGGCCGGTCAGACCCGAGATCGACAACGCACGTACCGAAATGATGGCCATCGGAATCGCCAGGACCAGCGCCAACGTAATACCGGCAGTGGCTATTGCAACGGTTCGCCACGTCTCGATTGCGACCAGGGCCAGAAATTCCGTGTCGATTTTGGGTGGGAAAAAGTCGCTGAGGAATTTCAAGGTCGGTTTGACGTTGCCGCTTTCAAACAGCACCCAAGGCTTGAACTCGGCGACCACCAGCATCGGCCAAATCACCACCAAGGCCGCGCCGAACCAGAACAGCCGACCGGTCCAGGCTGGATCGCGCAGTACCGCCGGTCGATGCGTCTGCCGATTCGCCGCCGCAATTGCGCTCATCGACAGTGCATGACCGCGCCGGGTGTCATCGAAACAATCGCCGCAAGCTCAATCGGTGCTGGCGCGTCCAGTTCGTCCAGCCGGTTGGCATAGAGCGCTTGCAGGCGCTCCGGAGTTACCTCGGCGGTCGGCAAATCGAAAATCATTTCACCGTCGCGCAGGCCAATAATGCGCGGGAAATACGCCAGCGCGATCGCCACCTGGTGCAAGGTACAGATCAGCGTTGCCTGGGTGGCGCGCGCACCTTCAGTCAGCGACTCCATCGCCTGGGTCGCCCGAGTCGGATCGAGCGCTGATAGCGGTTCATCAATCAGCAGCAGTTCAGCATTCGCCACCAGCGCGCGCGCCAGCCCGACCCGTTGACGCTCACCCCCTGAAAGACGATCGACCCGCTCGAACAATTTTTCGCTCAGATCGAACTGCGCCAGTGCGTTGTCGGCAAGTTCGATTTCGGTCGGATAAACCAGACTGCGCAAACTCTGCCACAGGCTCATACTGGGCAAGCGACCCGCCAACACGGAAGTCACCACGCGCTGTCGTGGTGGCAACGGCGGCACCTGCGGGGCCAGCAGCAGGCGGCCACGCAACTTTTGCAGTTCTGCACGAGACAGGCGCCAGGGATCAACGGCGTCGATTCGCAGATGCCCCGAGGTGGGCTTCAAGGCGCAGGCGAGCGCCTGCAGCAGCGTGGTCTTGCCCGCCCCGGAGGGTCCGATGATCGCCAGTTGTTCGGCAGCGGCAACCGAGAAACTCAAATGACGAATCGCCGCCGGCGCGCCCGATTTGGCGGCTGGATGACGCGCCGAAACACGCTCGATATCGAGCTTCATGATCGTTGAATCAGTTTGATGATTACCACCCGAGGGAGCACTGACCTATTTGAGCAGGCCCGCACTGCGCGCCGCCACTTCAATGCCTTTGTAGTTATCGACGTTGGTAGCAATGTAGCGGGTCGCCCGATTCAAGGTCAGGATTTCCTTGCCGACTGCGGTGGCCGGATCAATGTCGAGCAGTGCTTTGGTGAGCTTCTCGCGCTGCGCGACCGGCATATCGGCATGAACCGCCCAGTTATAGTTGTAGTAACCCGGCGTAGTGAAAAAAACCACCACTTCCTTGGTGTCAACCTTGGCTTCGGTGACGAACTTGTTCCAGACGGTAATGTCCAACGCCGCTGCGTCGACCTTGCCGCTCACCACCGACGCGATGGTCGCATCGTGAGCACCCGAATAAGCGACTCGTTTGAAATCCTTATCGGGGTCGATATTCGCTTGCAACAGAAAGCTGCGCGGCATCAAGTGCCCTGACGTGCTCGACTGAGAGCCGAAACTGACCTGCTTGCCTTTGAGATCGGCCAGCGACTTAATGCCGGAGTCGGCCTTGGTAATGAACACCGACTGAAACTTGGTGTCCTCAACGCGCTGGGCAATCGGTATGACCTTGCCACCGGAGCGGTTCTGCGCCTGAATGAAGGTAAAGCCACCGAACCAAACCATGTCAACGTTCTTGTTGACCATTGCTTCAACCGCCGCTGGATAATCGGAGACGGGCGTGAACTCAACCTTCATGCCGAGTGCGGCCTCCAGGTACTTGACGATCGGGCCGAATTTGCGGGTTTGTTCGGTCGCCGCTTCCTCGGGAATCGTGGTCACTTTGAAGACGGCTTGCGCCTGCGCCTTGGCGCTGAAAAACGCGCTGCCAGTTGCCGAAGCCGCGACTAAAGCCAACGAAAACAGTGCCGTGCGCCGGCTCGGCAGGCTCTTGAAAAAATTAGTGGTATTCGAAAACATGTACGGCCTTAAATCTGTTGGATGGAAAACGGCCTTGCACTTTAACCCAGGCGACTGATTCCTGCTGGCGACACCATTAACGGTCTTGTTAAACGCCTAAACAGCCCGTTTGGTCGACATCCGGGTGATTGCCTTACGATTCGACGCTGAGTCCGCAGGTTTCGAGCATCAATTAGTCAGGCATACTGTCCGGAAACAGTCATCGATCAGCCTTGTCCCCGTCCCCTTTACCCAACCGCGAGGAGTCAGCACTATGGTTGTCGTACAAATTAACTACCGCCGTCCCGAAATGCCCAAGGCCGAGTGGGATGCCCGTTATTCTTCCGAAACGGCTGCCCCTTTTGTCAACCTACCCGGCCTGCAATGGAAAATCTG
>JANORY010001119.1:0-7528 GCA_031415535.1 Burkholderiales bacterium
GCAACTCCACCCGGTGCGGCCCCGGATAACGAACTCGAATACCGACGTAAGCGGTTGTTACAGCAGTAACTCCGTAGTGCGCAGCCAGTCCATCAAGCGGCCAGATTTCCAGGCAGGTAGGGTGTCCAATCACGCGCCAGGCACCCGCTGGCAAGGGCTGCGCGCGCGAGTCAAACCAGCGCGCGTATTGTCGGGCCGTCGCTTCGGGCTGCGGATCGACCGCAATCATTGCGGCGAGTTGTCGCGCGCCATTTGGATGCTGCATCCATTCGACTCGCTGGTAGAGCGCCACATTGTGGTACTGACACAAATTGAAGGGCAGGCGCTCTTCGGCCGGAAAAGTGACATCGAATTCGGGCCACACCGACTCGGCGGGGGAAATGATCCATTGCCTTCGAACGTGTACCGGTGCCGGCATTCGTACGCCGTCAGCGACCAGGGCCTGATGCGACGCCGTGGCATTTCGAGTGGCCAGAACCAGCCAGCGCCAGCCAGCGTTGCCATCGAGCACACGCGACATTGAGGGATGCAAGGTGGCCAGAGGCGCGGTCGGCATCATCAACTCGAAATATGATGCGCATGACGGATCGGCCGGCTCGAACAACACCAAATGATTGGCCACGCCCACGTTGGTCAAATCAGAACGGGGGCTCAAGGTAAAGCCTGCATCGCGAATTCGCTGCGCCGCCTGCTGCAGATTTTTGACATGGGCGACGACGTGATCGATGTTCAGGCCGACGCAGCTTTGCTTCTCGGGGGTCATGTTTCGAGTTTGATTACGGCGCGGCAGGAGCGAAGCAAGCCGCTAAGCCGCTGCGGCGCGCGGATAAACGGTTCGATAACGAACTTGCAGCAGACCGGGCAAGTCGCGAATCTTGACCAATACGTCAACCGGTGCGGACGTCGGCAACACCGGCCCACCGGAAAACTCGATGTAATGATCGGCGGTTTTTCGCAAACTTCGGGTGCTCCAGACACCGCCCTTGTGCAGCAACCAAACTTGCTCTACTTCCAGATTTCCAATCGGATGGTCATTCCAAACCGGCCCGACAAAGAGTCGGCCCTGTGATTGAGTCGCGGTGTTGCAGTTATCGCGCGGCTTCTTGTTCGGGCAGGGTTCAAAGCGCACCCACACTTCGGCGCGCAATCGTAAGCCGGTGCCATCCTTGGTCAACAGGTCCTGGGCCTCGCGAAGTTCGGGCGGCCGCTCACTGATCGGCACGGCGGTGCCCAGCGGATCGAGTGAATAGCCCTGCTGCGAGAATGAGCCGGTTGGTGCGAGCAGCAATAGCGCCAAGCAGCTTGAAATCATCGCGCCTGATTTCGGTATTTTGAGCAGGAATTGCATAAGCAGAAAATTCATTGGCCGACTTTCGGACGCAGACTATCGATTGTGTATACCTTATCACAGCGAGGCTGTTGACAAGGCCTCCAGTGAGCTCGCGTACACTGCATCACCATGCAGCTTTATGGCATTGATTTCACCTCTGCGCCGACGATACGAAAGTCGATCACCGTTGCCGCAGGCCGTCTCGATGCGTTCGGAACCCTGTCGGTCACTGGCTTGCAACGGCTTGACAGTCTCGCTGCGTTCGAGGGCTGGCTGCGTACCGATGGGCCCTGGCTTGCGGCTTGCGATTTCCCCTTTGGGCTGCCACGAGAATTGCTGATCGCGCTGGGTTGGCCGCATCAGCGAGGTTGGGCTGCTATGGTCCAGCACCTGGCGAGCTTGTCGCGGCCCGAAATGGTCGCGCAGTTCCGACGGTTCTGCGCGGCGCGTCCGGTCGGCGGAAAGTTTGCCCACCGCGCCACTGATATTCCAGCCGGCTCCAGTCCTTCCATGAAATGGGTTAATCCGCCGGTCGCCTTCATGTTGCACGCTGGCGCACCGCGACTGCTGGCGGCCGGCGTGCATCTGCCGGGTTTGCATCAGGGCGATCCGAATCGGATTGCCCTGGAGGCCTATCCGGGTCTGCTGGCGCGTTCGATCATCGGTCGAACGTCGTACAAGAGCGACGAACGCCGTAAACAGAACCGCCAACGCGAGCAGGCTAGAGCCGACATTCTGGCCGCCATCGGTGCCGGTGCTGCACATCTCGTACCAACTTCGGATGAGCGCGCACCCGCCATCACCTGCCAATTCGGCGCCGGCCTGCAAGCGCAATGTCTGAGTGATGCCAGTGGCGACGACCTGGATGCTGTGTTGTGTTTGGCGATGGCTGCCTGGGCCTGGCAACGACGCGAGCAGAACTATGGATTGCCCGCAGACGTCGACCGTCTTGAAGGTTGGATTGTCTCGGCCCGAATCGCTGCCCGGTGAAGAGGCCTGTACCGCGTTCCGCTGACTGCTTCGATGCCTGGTTTGCGGCGCGCGGTTGGCAAGTTTTCGAATTCCAAAAGTCAGTCTGGCGGGAAGCGCTGAACGGCCGTTCGGGGCTTTTGCACGCCAGCACCGGTGCTGGCAAGACCTACGCCGTTTGGTTCGCGGCACTAAAGTACGCAATTGCCAATGCTCGCCAGAACGGGCCGGCACCGTTGCGGGTGCTCTGGATTACACCCATGCGCGCACTCGCCAGTGATACCTTGCGCGCCTTGTCCGAACCGCTGGCAGACGTGGCTATCGCTAGCCGGTTATACGCGGCGCTGGGATTTGAATGCCTGGTCGGCGCGCGAACCGGCGATACCGGTAGTGCCGAACGCGCCCGCCAGACCCGACGAATGCCGTTTGCGCTGGTGACAACACCCGAGAGCCTGACCCTGTTGCTGACTCGTCCGCAATCAAGCACCGAACTGGCCAGCATTGACATGGTGGTGGTTGATGAGTGGCATGAACTGATGGGCAACAAGCGCGGCGTGCAGACTCAACTCGCGCTGGCTCGCTTGCGTCGTCTGAACCCCAATCTGCTGGTCTGGGGTGTGTCTGCCACCTTGGGTAATCTTGAGGATGCGATGGCTGTTCTGGTCGGTGAATCAGCGAGTCGCAACAGCGCGCTGATTCAAGGCCAGGAACCGAAGATCCTGCGTGTTGATACGCTGTTGCCGAGCAGTACCGAGCGCTTTCCGTGGGGCGGACATCTGGGTCTGCGCATGTTGCAGCCGGTCATTTGCGAGATCGAGGCGAGCGCCAGTTCGCTGGTCTTTACCAATACCCGTTCGCAAGCCGAGCTTTGGTATCAGGCTTTGCTCGAGGCGAATCCGCACTGGGCTGGCCTGATCGCCTTGCATCATGGATCGCTCGACAAGAGTGTCCGTGAATGGGTCGAACTCGGCTTGAAGGAAGGCCGCTTGAAGGCGGTGGTATGCACTTCGAGCCTGGACTTGGGCGTTGATTTCTCGCCGGTCGAGCGGGTATTGCAAATCGGTAGTCCGAAAGGCGTGGCGCGGCTTTTGCAGCGGGCCGGTCGATCGGGCCATTCGCCCGGTCGCCCGTCGCGGGTGTCGCTGGTTCCGACCAATGCACTTGAGTTACTGGAGTCGGCGGCGGTTCAAGATGCGATTTTGGCGCGGCGCATCGAGGCTCGGCACTCGCCGCAGAAGCCGCTCGACGTACTGGTCCAGCATTTGGTCACAATTGCCTTGGGTACTGGATTCAAGCCCGCTGAGTTGCTGAGCGAATTGCGCGACTGTCATGCGTATCGAGATCTGAGCGACGCCGAGTTCCAATGGGCGCTCGATTTTGTGACTAAGGGTGGGCAGAGCCTTTGGGCCTACCCGGAGTATCACCGCGTGGTTGCCGATGAGCACGGAATTTATCGCGTGCCAGATCCGATGATCGCCAAGCGTCACCGCATGTCGGTTGGCACGATCGTTGCCGATGCCTCAATGCAGGTCAAGTTCCTGACCGGCAAGAAGCTCGGTGCGATTGAGGAGAGCTTTGTGAGCCGCTTGCGCAAGGGCGACCAGTTTCTGTTTGGCGGTCGACTGCTGGAGTTTGTGCGGGTGCACGAGATGAGCGCGCTGGTGCGCCACGCCACCCGAAACAAGGGTGCGGTGCCGCGCTGGAACGGTGGCAAGATGCCGCTCTCCAGCGAGATGGCCGATGCGATGCTCGATCGCCTCGAACGTGCCGCCGCTGGCGAACTCGTCGGGCCTGAGATGCTCATGCTCAAGCCCTTGCTCGATATTCAGGCGCGCTGGTCGGCCCTGCCGACTGCCAAGGTGCTGGTGGCTGAATCCTTGGTATCGCGCGACGGGCACCATCTGTTCCTATATCCGTTCGCAGGCCGGCATGTTCATATTGGTCTGGCGTCCTTGCTGGCCTGGCGCGCGGCTCGGACCAAGGCAGCGACCTTCTCGATTGCCGTCAACGATTACGGTTTCGAGATGCTTTCGCCCGAGCCGGTTGACTGGTCTGGTCTGCAATCGGGCGAACTGTTCGACACGAACAATCTTCTTCAGGATATTCATTCGAGCCTGAACAGCAGCGAACTGGCGCTCAGACGTTTTCGGGAAGTCTCGCGGGTTTCAGGCCTGGTGTTTCAGGGCCATCCCGGTGCGCCCAAGAGTACCCGACAGTTACAGGCGTCGGCCAGTTTGTTCTTTGAGGTGTTTCGCAAGCACGATCCCGAAAATCTCTTGCTGACGCAAGCGCAAACCGAGGTTCTGCAGCAGGAACTCGATCTTGACCGCTTGACGCAATGCCTGCTGCGGATGGCCGCTCAGGAGCTGCGCTTGCTGGCCGTGAATCGGGCCACGCCGTTTGCGTTTCCATTACTGGTCGAGCGCTTGCGCGAGCAACTGAGTACCGAAAAACTGTCAGCCCGCATTGAACGTATGCTGAAAGAGCTTGAGCTTGCGGCGAGTCCCTGAAGTTTGGTGTGCCGGATAAAATGCACGACTTGAGTGCGGACAACCGAAACACTACACTGATCGCAGAAAATGGAGTCCGAATGATGATGCGTTGGCAAATTGGCAAGGTCAGGATCACCAAAGTGGTGGAGTCTGGTCCGGTGGTCACGTCAGCACGGTTTTTATTCACCGACCCTCCGCCCGATCTGGTGACTCGCCATGCCTGGCTCAAACCGCATTTTGCCAACGAACAAGGCAAACTGCTGACGTCGATTCACAGCTTCGTCATCGAATCGGCCGGTCGACGTATCGTGGTCGACACTTGCGTTGGTAACGACAAGGTACGCAACAACCCGGGTTGGAATCAGTTAAGCCTGCCGTTCTTGCAAAGGATGACGGACGCCGGTTTCGCAGCCGAATCAATCGATACCGTGTTGTGCACTCATTTGCACGTCGACCATGTTGGCTGGAACACGCAGTGGGTCAACGGACGATGGCAACCGACGTTTAAGAACGCGCGCTATCTGTTTGCGCGTACCGAATGGGAGCATTGGTGTCAGCAAGCCGAGGCCGCTGCAGCCTCCAAAGATAGCGCCGGCAAGCCGGACGATATTCTCGGTGATTCGGTCAAACCGATTTTCGACGCCGGTCTGGCCGACCTGATCGCAACCGATCATAGAATTACCGAGGAAGTGTGGCTGGAACCGACGCCCGGGCATACCCCTGGTCATGTCAGTGTGCGGATCCAATCGGAAGGTCGTAACGCAGTCATCACCGGTGATCTGATGCATCACCCGATTCAATGCAGTGAGCCGGATCGCGCGGTTGCCTTCGATACCGATTCAGAAATGGCGCGTCAGACGCGACGGCGATTCCTCGCCTGTTGCGCCCACGATCAGTCGCTGGTACTGGGCACGCATTTTTCGACGCCGACCGCCGGACAGGTAGTGGCGGCAGGCGATGTCTGGCGCTTCAAGGTTGACGCACCGGTGGAGTTGCGCCCTGACTGAGTACCTGATCGAGCCTGTTCCACTGCCAAACTCGGCGAACGCAGGTGGCTTGCGCGTCCGGGTTGGCGCTGCCGAATTGATTCTATGTGCGGCCAAGGCAGCCTATGACCCGATCAGACGCGTCTTGTTGATTGCCGACCTTCATTTGGGCAAGGCGCTGAGTTTTCGCGCGCTGGGCGTACCGGTACCGGCCGGTACGACGGCGCTGACCTTGGCTCGCCTGGAGCGACTGATCTTGGACTTGAATCCAAAAACCGTGTTCGTGTTGGGTGATCTGTTGCATGGTCCAGCCGTGCGCGACAGCGATGTTATTGAACAACTGATGCGCTGGCGAAGGCGACATTCGCAGGTTCAAATGGTGCTGGTCCGCGGCAATCACGACGATCGTGCCGGTGATCCGCCAGCGCGCTGCGGCATCGAGGTGGTCGCGGAAGGGTTCAGGGAAGGGTCATGGGAGTTACGCCACCAGGCCAGTTCGCAGAACCCATCCGGCCGCTATGTGTTGTCAGGTCACGTCCATCCGGTCTATCGGCTTAAAGGTCGCGCCGATCACGTTCGCCTGCCGGCCTTCCTGTTGCGCCAACAGTACGCCGTCTTGCCGGCATTTGGCGAGTTCACGGGTGGCTTCGCGGTGACACCGGATCGCGATGACCGCGTATTCGTAACCGATGGCGAAGTCGTGCGCGCGGTACCGAGGCGGGTTGCGCCTGAGCATGTGTCGCTGCCAACTGTTCTGAAATGAAATGAATTCCTTCCTGCGCTTAGGGGCCTGGTGTCGCGGTTCAGTCATTCTGGCGACAGCGGCGGTAGCGGCTTTCGGTTTGTCCGGTTGCGGTCTGCTGGCCGCCTTTACCGATCCTGTGCCGCGCTTCGATGCCCAAGCCCATCGTGGCGGCCGTGGTCTGGCGCCAGAGAACACGTTGACGGCGTTCCGAGGAGCGATGAGCCTTGGGGTTACAACCCTGGAAACAGACCTGGCGATGACTCGTGATGGTGTGTTGGTTCTGGCGCACGATCCGCATTTGAATCCTGCCCTGGTACGCGGACCGGACGGTCTGTGGCTCAGTAGTAAAGGGCCGGCCATTTTTACGCTGACAACTGAAGAACTTTCGAAATTCGATATTGGCCGGCTCAATCCGCGCGACAAATATAGTCAGAACTTTCCGTTGCAACGGCCCGCCGATGGCGAACGATTTGCCAGCCTCGCGCAACTGTTTGAGTTGGCCAAAGCCTCTGGCACCCCTTATCGGTTTAATCTGGAAACCAAAATTACGCCGAACGCACCGGATGAAACACCCAACGCCGAACGTTTCGCCCGCGCGCTGGTCGATGCGGTGCGCAGCGCCGGGCTCGAGCGCCAGGTGAGCATTCAATCCTTCGATTGGCGCACCCTGGTAATCGTCAAGCGAATTGCGCCGATGATTCGCACGGTCTGCCTGACGATTGATGCACCGGGCATGAGCACGGTCTCCAAGGATCCCGGCCAGGCGTCGGCCTGGCACGCCGGCTTCAAGTTGTCGGACTATGCTGGCGTTATGCCAGCAATGGTCAAGGCGGTCGGTTGTGACGTGTGGTCGATGTTCTGGCGCAATTTGACGGCACAACAATTTGCTCAGGCCAAAAGTTATGGACTGAGCGTTGTCCCTTGGACCGTTAATGAGCTAGCCGACATGCAGGCGCTGATCTTGCTTGGTGTTGATGGCCTCATTACAGACTACCCGGATCGATTG
>JANORY010001120.1:0-5689 GCA_031415535.1 Burkholderiales bacterium
TCAATTTTCCCTGGCATGAAATGCCCGACGATGGCGGGTGGGCGTATGGCACCAACCTCGATTACATGCGCGAGTTTTGTCGCTATTGGGTAAACGAGTTCGATTGGCGCAAAGAGGAGGCGGCGATCAATCGGTTCGCCCATTTTCAGGCACCGGTTGAGGGCATCAACCTTCACTTCATTCACGAGAAGGGCAGTGGGCCGGCCGCCATGCCGCTAATTATCAGCCACGGCTGGCCAGGTTCTTTCGTTGAGTTTCGCAACATCATTGAGCCGCTCGCCCACCCGGAGCGCTTTGGCGGCAAGCTCGAGGATGCCTTCGATGTCGTGGCACCTTCGTTGCCCGGTTTCGGATTCTCAGCCCGACCACCGCGCCCCTATGGCCCGAGAAAGATTGCGGGCCTGTTCAATACCTTGATGAGCAGTGTCCTGGGTTACAGCGGCTACCTCGCTCAGGGTGGTGACTGGGGTGCCGGTATCTCAACCTGGCTCGGTTTCGACCATGCGCCGGCCTGCAAGGCGGTTCACTTGAATTGCATGACCATGCACAACCCGGGGGAGCCGCAAGACCGGCAGGAGGTCGAGTGGTCAGAACGCTTCAAGCGCGAGCAGTTGTTAGAGGAAGGCTACCGTGCCCAGCAGGCGACCAAGCCGCAAACGCTGAGCTACGCAATGATGGACAGCCCGGTTGGCGTTGCCGCGTGGATTCTCGAGAAATTCAACTCCTGGTCAGACACGGTTGGCGATGACATCGAAAGCGCCCACAGCAAGGATGCCTTGCTGACCAATATCATGATCTACATCGTCACACGTAGCTTCAACACGGCATCATGGATTTATTACGGGCGACGCGAAGAGGGCGGCCGCGTGTTGTCGCATGAAGGCAAACGGGTTGAAGTGCCAACCGCCTGCGCACTGTTTCCGGCAGAGTTCTTGGCTTGGCCGCCGCGCGGCTATGTTGAGCGCATGTATAACGTCCAGCGCTGGACGCAGATGTCCCGTGGCGGGCACTTTGCTGCCATGGAGGCACCGCAGCTCTTGATTGACGATATCCGCGCATTTGCGCGGACGCTGCGCTGATCGGCGAAGCTGCACTCACAATCTGCGGCACTCTGGGAGATGCTAAACTTGATGCGATGTTACAGCAAATTTGATGTCAAAGGTAATGCATGAGAACGACCGTTACGATTGACGATGAGCTTTATCAAAGTGCGATTGAGCTTGCCGATCCGGATATGGATAAGAGCGATCTTTTTCGTGAAGCGATCAAGATCTTCGTGCGCGTACAGGCGGGAAAGCGGCTTGTAGCGCTCGGCGGCAAGGCACAAAAGATGAAGGACATTCCGCGACGGCGGCCGGTGGTTCGGCATGAGCCAT
Organism: Burkholderiales bacterium; assembly: GCA_031415535.1. Classification (GTDB taxonomy): domain Bacteria; phylum Pseudomonadota; class Gammaproteobacteria; order Burkholderiales; family Burkholderiaceae_E; genus JANLTP01. The sequence continues at coordinate 1,377 of JANORY010001120.1, forward strand.
GAGCTTGGTACTGGCGGACACGTCGATCTGGGTTGAACACTTTCGCCGCGCTAACTTGCTGTTGCAATCACTGCTGACATCAGACCAGGTGCTCGGCCATCCGCTCGTTGTTGTTGAACTGGCCTGCGGGACGCCGCCGGCCCCGCGTGAAAAAGCCTTGAGCGATATTCAGAAATTGCGACCAGCGGTTGTAGCGACCTTGGGCGAAACACTGTCGCTGATCGAGCGGGAGCGCTTGTACAATTCAGGCTGTGGCGCGGTCGATGTTGCCCTGCTCGCCTCGGTCCTGCTGACCTCCGATGCGCAACTCTGGACCGCCGACAAGAAGCTCGAAGCGCTTGCAGTACGCTTGCGTGTTGCCTATTCCCCAGGAGGCCAAAGTTGAGTGGCAAAACGCGCTTTTTCAATCAGGCCGTCGAAGGCGAGCCGCGCGATGCGGCGAGTGTCGTATTGTTACGCGACGCTGTGTCTGGCGGTCTCGAGGTGTTCATGCTCAGGCGCGGCGGCAGCTCCACGGTGATGAACGACGCCTATGTATTTCCGGGCGGCAAGGTTGATCCGGAAGACGCCGCCGCCGAACGGCTGGCCGAACTCGGCTTGGCAGGCCGAGCCGCCCAACTATTGGGGGAGCCCGCGCTTGACGCACCGCTTGCGGCTTCCTTGTTCGTTGCCGCTTGTCGCGAAACGTATGAAGAAACCGGGGTGCAGGTGCAGGCCCGCGACCTGATTCCGCTGTCGCGCTGGATTACCCCGAAAGTGCCGGCGATGATGCGCAAGCGTTTTGATACGCGCTTCTTTTTGGCTTGCCTGCCGACTGGTGCCGCCGCAATACACGATGGTCACGAAGCCGATGCCAGTGCCTGGTATTCGCCGCGAGAGGCGCTCGAGCGTTATCGCGATCGTGAAATCATGCTGGCACCGCCGCAGATCATGACGCTGGCGGGTCTGGTTAGCTCAAAGAACTTTGCGCAGTTGCGGGAACACTTGCGCGACCATGTGCCGCGCCTGATCGAGCCGGTATCGGTACAGTCAGGTAATCAACGCGTCATTGTTTATCCCGGCGATGAACGACATCCGGTGCGCGAACGGGCCATGCCAGGGCCGACCGCACTGATCTTTCGCGATGATCGCTTTGAGCCTGAATCCGGGTTCGAGCAATTCTTCCTGAGTTAGTGCGAAACTAATTTTCGCCGACAAAGGGCTGCCGATCACCACGACGAACACCCGTATCTTCAATGACCTCGCCGTCTTCTTTGACGAACTTTGCAAGCCTGGCTAAAGGCAGTAGTTCGAGCACCTCCTCCGAGGGGCGACATAGCTTGGTACCCGACGGCGTGATGACCACCGGCCGGTTCATCAGGATTGGATGCTGCACGATGAAATCCAACAGTTGTTCGTCGGTCCACTTGAGGTCTTCAAGGCCGAGTTCGCCGTACGGAGAATCCTTAACTCGTAGCAATGCTCGGACCGGCTGGCCTGTCGCGGCGACAAGGTCGCGCAATTTTTCTTTGGACGGCGGCGTCTTGAGGTACTCGATCACAGTCGGTTCGAGGCCAGCATGTCGGATCAGTGCCAGCGTGTTACGGGACGTGCCGCAAGCAGGGTTGTGGAATATCGTGACTTTATCCATGGCGATTCTCTGGAGACAGTAGCTGAGATTCTGTGGCGCCGATGGTGGGCGCGCTGATCTCGACCTTGAATACACGGTCGACCAGCACCGCTGCACCGGCGCCGAGCAGTTCGGCGACGACAAAGGCTGGTACGCTCGACGGTGCGATGCCGGCGAAGCTGTCGCTGAACATGCGACCGAAGGCGGCAGCGGGGTTGGCAAATGATGTCGAAGCGGTGAACCAATAGGCCGCGCCGATGTAGCAGGCGACCAAGGCTGCCACCCGCGTCGGCGGCGCGCGAACAATGACCAGCACCAATCCGAATGTGGCGACGCCCTCGGCAAGCCACTGACCCGTCCCGCTGCGCAGCTTGGTCGAGAACTGCAACAGATTCATGTCGAACATCGCGTGAGCGAGCCAGGCACCGAGCACGGCCCCGGCAAGTTGGGCGGCGATGTAGGGCAGCAGCAGCGATTTCTGCAGCTCGCCACGATAGGTCATCACCAGCGACACCGCCGGGTTGAAGTGGGCACCGCTGATTGGTGCGAACACCTCGATCAGCACGTACAGCCCGCCTACGGTCGCAATCGTGTTGGCAAGCAGCGCCACCGCCATGTTGCCGCCCGCGAGGCGTTCGGCCATCACACCCGAGCCGATGACCACCGTGAGCAGCAGCGCGGTTCCGAGCGCTTCGGCCAGCAGCTTTTTTCGAACGTCGTTCATAGCTTCACTCAGCACAAAATTAGCAGCAAGACGACGATGCCTTGACTGAGGTTGCGGTGGGTTCTTCAGGAGATGAGTGGTCAGCATTGGCAGGTTGAAGTAACGGGTTCGACAGCGCATTCGGCACCAGCACAGCAATTCTCGGTAAGGAAGGCCAAGAGCGCATTCATCTGCTCGTAATCGGCACGGTAGACGATATTGCGGCTCGTCCGCTGCTGGGTGACGAGTCCGGAATTAGTGAGTTCCTTCAGATGAAAGGAAAGCGAATTTTGCGGCATACCCAGAGCCTCGGCGATGGTTCCGGGGTTCAGACCTTTTGCGCCGGTCACAACCAGGGCGCGAAAGACTTGCAAACGCACGGGTTGAGCCAAAGCGCTCAGAGATTTGACAACGGCTTGTTCATCCATATATCCAGAATAGTCGATATAAACTGGTTTTGCAAGTTTGATGGTCAGCGCTGATGCCCGCGCACCTTCGCCCGGGGTTTATGCGGCAAACAACTACAATGACAGAATTCTGTTTAAACGGCGTCCAATGACGAGTTCAAATAGTTTTTGAATTAAAGGTTTCGAAATGAGAGCCGATCAGAACGAATTGGTGACCCGAATTGGACCTGGCACCGCCTGCGGCGACCTGCTGCGCCGCTACTGGCAGCCGGTGGCGCTGGTTGATGAATTTAATCCGAGGCTCGATCCGCGCATGGCGCAGCGGCCGGTCAAGGCGGTTCGCGTGTTCGGTCAAGACTTCTTGCTGTTCCAAGACGAGGCAGGGTGCTGGGGCATGCTCGATCGTGACTGTCCACATCGTGGTGCCGATCTGTCATTCGGCCGCTACGAGGGTGATGGCCTGCGTTGCCCGTTTCACGGTTGGAAGTTCGCAGTCGACGGTCGTTGCCTGGACACGCCGGCCGAACCCGCCGCCAGCAAATTCAGCGAGCGTATCCGACAGCGCTCCTACCCGATCGAAGAGCACAGTGGTGTGCTGTTTGCTTGGCTGGGACCGGAGGGCATCGCGCCACCGCCATTTGCTCAGGTGGACTGCTTCGAGGCACCCGCCAGCCACACCTTCGCCTTCAAGGGACTTTGGAATGCGAACTGGTTGCAATGTTTCGAGGTCGGCATTGATCCGGCCCATCCTTCGTATTTGCATCGCTTCCTGCAGGACGAGGCGCTTGAGGACATCGGGCTTAACGCAGCCGGCAAGCAGTTTCGCAGTGCCAGCGCCGGTGCGGTTGAAGGCGAGCGTTGGCCAATGACAAGAATCATGCGCGAGTTTGGTCAGCCTGAAATCAGTTTCGAATCGGAAGCGCACGGTTTTCGGCTGACCGCTTTGCGGCCAATGAACGAACGGCTGACCCACGTTCGGGTGACTCATGCCTTGTTTCCGGCGACCTTTGTAATACCGCTTTCGGAAACCATGACCATTACCCAGATGCATGTGCCGGTCGATGATCACCACACCTACTGGTATTCGTTCTTCACGAGCTTTGATGCGCCGCTCGATCGCGAAGCGATGCGTGCGCAGCGCCTGCAGTTCATCAGCTTGCCCGACTATGTTCCGAAGTCCGGACGCCACAATGCTTGGGGTTACAAGGCTGGTGAACAGATGACGCAGACCTTCCTCGGCATGGGTGAAGACGACATCAACATTCACGATCAATGGGCGGTCGAGAGCATGGGCTCGATCCAGGATCGAAGCCGTGAACATCTGGGCACGAGCGACAAGGTCATCATGGCGAATCGGCGTTTGCTGATCAAGGCCATCGCCGCGCTGCGCGCCGGTGAGTCCTTGCCCGGCCTTGCTGACTCGGATCTGGTCAAACGAATCAGCGGGCCAGATACCGTTGACGGCGTGGCCCCGGCGGGTGAATGGGCGCAATGGTGGCGCCGGATCGCGCAAGCCAAGCGCGATCGTGCGCCGTGGATCGCCAAAGATTATGTCCAGGCTTAGCAAGTGTCAACGCAAGACTACTGAGTCAGC
>JANORY010001121.1:0-14715 GCA_031415535.1 Burkholderiales bacterium
GAAAGCTCTTGAGCGTGCCGACGATGAATACCCAAGGATGCCTCAGAATGAACACGGCGAACTCGTCATGAACTTGATTGACCCCGACACGCTGCTACCCAAAATCATCATAGTTCAGTAGTTGGTAATCGCCTGTAGGAAATGTCCTATCGCTGAAATCGATCAGACCAAGCTACCGGCAATCAACATCGCCCGTCACAAAGTACGCGCCGGTCAAGCCTTGTTCAATCAGGGTGATCGCTTCGAGCGTTTGCGTGCCGGGCACCAAACGAGGCGACCGTACTTCGCAGAATACCAATGAATCCGGAGTAAAGACCGTCCTCGTGCAAGAATTACGGTAGTTCAACTACGATCACCGCCAGCGGTGAATGCATATTGGAAGCTCTCAAATCCTGGCTGGTACCGGCCATCGGCCTTTCTCAAGACTCGCTGCATACCTACGCTGGTTTCATCGTATTTTTCGCCGCGTCCCTGTTATTGCGTAAACCTCCGAGTTCGTTGCTGCCTTGGTTGTGCCTGCTCGTTTTGGCCGTCTCGAAGGAGCTCTACGATATTATTTTCGATCTGCGCGTCCCCGGGCAATGGATACCCTTCAAGTCGGCGATTGACGTATTTAGCGTCATGATCTGGCCGACCTTGATAATGTTCATGGTCCGCTTCGGCATCGTATTCAAAAAGCAATAGCGGCCAGACAATCAATAGTAGCCAGCCATGAATATCGTCGTCACACACACTGAAGGTCGGTTGGCGCAAGCCTGGCAGAAGGCCTTGGCAGAACGCTTGCCGCAGGCCTGTGTGAGCCTCGATTCAGACTCGATCAGCAGCAACTCCGACGCCGCTCAATATGGAGTCGGTTGGCAGCCGCCGGACGATTTCTTCATTCGACATCGGCAACTGCGCGGCTTTTTCAGCGCTGCTGCCGGCGTCGAACATGTTCTTCGAAATCCGCGTATACCGCCTGATTTGCCAGTCATCCGACTGGAAGATGCCGGTATGTCCAGTCAAATGATCGAATATTGCTGTCAGGCGGTCTTCCGTCTGCGAGGCCGCCATCAGCAATACGAGCGGCAACAGGCCCAAAAACAGTGGCTGGAACTGCCGCCGATCGCGCGCAATGCGCTGCGCATTGGTGTGCTCGGTCTGGGCGTACTGGGTGCGCGCGTCGCCTGCGCATTGGCATCGTTTGGTTATGTCGTGTCGGGCTATGCGCGTACGCCGAAGGAATTGGCCGGAATCCGTTGTTATAGCGGTGCCGCCCGTTTGCCGGAATTTCTGGCCGGCAGCGATGTGCTGATTCTTCTGGCACCGCTGACTGCGGACACCCAGCGTCTTTTGAATTCCACTACCTTAAGCTGGTTACCGCGCGGTGCTTACCTCATTAACGTAGCCCGTGGCGGGCTGATCGACGACGCCGCCCTGCTGGCCGCGCTGGATAGCGGACACCTTGCAGGGGCGAGCCTGGATGTCTTTAACACTGAACCGCTGCCGACCGAACACCCCTTTTGGACCCATCCGGGTGTGCAGATTACCCCGCATATTTCAGCCATTACGGAGGTTAATGAAAGTGCCGATCAGGTGGTTGTTAAACTGCTGGCGTTCTCCGAACATCGATCGGTGTCCGGTATCGTCAATCGCCAGCTCGGCTATTGATCCGGTACCGGCGCCGATTGCAGGATCGACGTAACGTGGCAAATACTTAAGCTTTCAATGAAGTTTATCCATGTCAGATTTTGAGCCATCGCTAGTTTCTCCCTGCATCGCGATCTGCCGCATGGATTCAGCCCGCGGCTGGTGCGAAGGCTGCCTGCGCACCCTTGATGAGATTGCGGCCTGGGGCAGTTCGTCCACCAGCAGCAAGCGGGCAGTCTTGCGTGCTGTCGAGCAACGCCGGGTCGGAGCGCCGTTCACACCAGCCGCGCCAGCGTCGTCACCGGCACCAGCCAACTCGAAATCCGACGCAAAATCAAACCCGAATTCCGACCTGACTTAGCGGCTAATCGCGCGGCAGCTCGAAGCGATACGGAATCAGCAGGTTCGATTGAATCGGCTGACCGTCTGAAGTTGCCGGCTTGAATCGGCACAGACCCAAGGCCTGGCGGGCGGCTTCATCCAGCCGCGTGTAGCCACTGGATTTATCGACTTTCGACTCGACTACTCGACCGTCAGCGGAAATGACCAATCGCAGAACCACCCGCCCCTCCTCCTGCATGCGTTGTGAGGCCGGCGGATACTCCGGTTTGTCGCAACTCGCCGACAATTGGGTGGCGGCTCGCACCTCTGCCTTGGGTGGCGCAGGTGCAGGTGCAGGTGTCGGTGGTGGTGCCGGCTCCACTTTGGCCGCCGCTGGCGGCGGATCGGGCGTGACGGCCACTACAGCCGGCGGCGTTGCTGCAATCTGCACCTCGGCCTTGGGCACGAACGCTGGCGGAGGTGGCGCGACCGGTTTCGGCGGTGGCGGTGCCAGGGTCTTTTTCGGCGGCGGCGGTTCGCGCTTCGGGGGCGGCGGGGGGGGCGGTGGCGGTATGGGCGGCTCGATCAGCTTCGGCGGTTCAATCAGCCGGACCTCGACCGTTTTTTTGACCGCATCGACGATCTTGTGCGACATGCCACTGTTCAGCAACCAGATAGCGCCCAGGTGCAAGAACACCACCGCACCGAGACCGGTGACGGCTTTATTCGAACGCTGATGTTGATATCCGGAACGCGCCAATGCAGACCTCATCGGCTTTGCTTGGCCGTGACCGGCAGATTATAGAGGCGGCCGAAAGCTGCGCTGGCAATGGTAAGCTGCCAGCATGACACCCGCTCAGATGTTCAGCGAACCGGTTTGTGGACCCGCCTACCGGCCATTCTTCAGATATTTCACGCTCTGCGTGCTCTCGCAATTGGCCGCTTACGGCGTGTACGCCCTCAACAAAGCGGGCGAAGTTTCCACGCCCATCCTCGGATTGATGGCACTGGCCGCTCTGGTTGTGATAGTTAGCGGCTGGTACATCTTTACCGGCAAAACGACCATCAATCAACAGGGCATTCGACAAGACTGGTATTCCTCGAAAGTCTATCTGTGGCCTGAGATCATGCGTGCGCGGGTGGTTAAGTTGCCCGGTTCGGTTCGACTGGTTTTGCACACCGGCAATGGACCACTAAAAGCGATACACAGCGGCAATGCTGATCTCGATCAGGCGTTCCGCCGCATCGCTGACTATTACCGCCAATGAGTGTTCCCGGAAAAAATGGTACTCCCGAGCTTGCCGAACTATTGCCCCTCGGCGTGCGTTTTATCGAACGCGATTGGTTATCCTCAAATCAGGTTCTGATGTTCGATGCCGACGGCGCGACGCTGATCGATTCGGGCTATCGCAAACATACCGCCCTGACCGAGGCGCTCGTACAGAATCAATTGGACGCCGCTGGTCACCGCCCGTTGCTGCGGGTCATCAACACTCATTTGCATTCCGATCATTGCGGCGGCAACGCGCATCTTTCGCGCGCATTTGGCTGCAAGATTCGTATCCCACTGGCCGAGGCCGAAGGGGTGGCACGATGGGACGACGCGACCATGGAACACACGCGGATGGGTCAAAGCATCGAGCGATTCAGCGCCGATGAATTTGCCCAAGCCGGTGATCGATGGCAACTGGGCGGTGCCACCTGGCAGGTGCTGGCGGCGCCCGGTCACGATCCGAATTCACTGATGTTTTATTGCCCATCGCACGGCGTTCTGATTTCGGCTGACGCCTTTTGGGAGAATGGTTTTGGCATCAACTTCCCGGCGCTCGCCGGGGACACAAGCGGCTTTGATGCGCAACGCACCGTGCTCGATCTGATCGCGCAATTACCAATTGCTGTGGTTATCCCGGGTCATGGGCCAATGTTCTCGGATGTTGGTTCGGCGTTAACGCGCGCCTACCAACGTTTGTCGGCCCAACAAGCCGATCCGGTCCGACATGCGCGATATGCCATCAAGGCACTGATCAAATTTCAAATGCTCGATCGCGAGCGGGTTGAAGAACACGAGTTCCTGGCGTATCTGGGCAGGACTGAAATTTTGCAGCGCTGCGCCGCGCTGAGCAAACGGCCCACACCACTGGCGTTTATCGAAGCGATTGACGCGCTGGTCGCACAGTCGGCACTCAAACGTGCAGGTGGCCAGGTGTTGAATTGCTGAACTCAGGGTTTTCGAAGTCGTTGGCACTGGCACTCGTGCTGGCGTGCTGGTCATTGGGTGTCGAGGCCTGGCCCTGGGACCCGCAGAACTGGACCGAGGCCAAACAACTGGTTCGCAAGAAATTTCCAAAGGCACCGAACATTACTGTGCCGGAATTAAAGGCTTGGCTGGACGATTCTTCACGCGCCAAGCCACTGTTAATCGACACGCGCAGCCGCCGCGAATATGACGACAGCCAACTGATGGCTGCTCAACATGCCGAAAGCCTGAACGCGGCGCTGGCACTGCTCGAAGGCCGCAACAAGGACACCCCGATCGTTGTCTACTGTTCAGTCGGTTATCGATCCGGCGCGATTGCCGAAGGGCTGCTGCAACGCGGATTCAGCCAGGTGAAAAATCTTGAAGGGTCGATTTTCGAATGGGCCAACAGTGGCTTGCCGGTTCATCAGGGCACGCGTCTCGTTTACAAAGTGCACCCGTATAACGCGAGTTGGGGCCGGCTTTTGAATCGCGAACTTTGGTCGCTCGAGCCATAAGAACGCACTAAGGTCGGCGGCCTCCGGCCTCAAACTACCATCGGCACGCCAACCCCGTCCATGCCGAGAATTACCCCACTGACATAGCTGGCCTGATTCGAGGCCAGAAACAAAACCACGTTGGCGATCTCCTCGGGCTCTGCCAATCGGCCTAACGCGGTGCGGCCGGTTGCCCGCTTGAGTGCTTCCTCGGCGCTGATGCCGGACAGGCGCCGCTCGGCCGCAAAACCTTCCTTGAGCCGATCGGTCAAGGTTGCACCGGGATTCACCGCATTAACACGTACCCCCTGCGCGCCGTAAGCGTTGGCAAGTCCGGCGGTGGCCAGCATCAGCGCAGCGTTGGCCGCACCGCCTGGCAAATGGATGGCGCTGGCCACCTTGCCGCCGGCACCAATGACATTAACGATCGATCCTTGTTTGCGCGCGCCCATACGCTTGATCACCGGGTCGATAATATTGATATACGAAAAGTACTTCGCATCCATGGCCGCGCGCCAGGCATCGGGCGTCAGCTCAGCGGCCGGCGTACGCTTGGCGGCACCGGCCGAGGTCACCAGAATATCAATTGGACCAAAAGAGTGTTCGGCCGCGTCAAGTACCGCCAGCGCGGCTGCGGCATTGCTGAGATCGCCCTGATGAGTCGCCAGCCGATCGGCACCCACTGCCAGTTTGGCAACCGCCGCCTTCAAGTTGGCTGCATCGCGCGAGTTGATCGAAACCCGCGCACCTTCGGCCAGAAACGCCTGCGCACACGCCAAACCAATGCCTTTGCTGCCGCCGGTGATCAATACATGTTTATCGGTCAGGTCAAGATTCATAACGAAGGTCCTTCATTGCGCGCGGGCTTTTGGGCAGAATTGGCCTGCCGGCCGGCAAGGTTACACTAGATGGCAGTCATCAACCCGCGCCCAGCCCCATCATGAGCCCTCCGATTCTGATTCGCGATTCAAGCCCCGCCGATCTCACTGAAATTCAAGCGATTTACGCGCATCACGTGCTGACCGGTACGGCCTCGTTTGAGTTGGATCCGCCGAGCGTTCAGGAGATCGCCGATCGCCGCGACAACGTCCTGCATAACGGCTTTCCGTATCTGATCGCGACCCGCGACGCGAAGGTCGTGGGTTATGCCTATGCGAACTTTTTTCGGACCCGACCGGCCTATCGGTTCACGGTCGAGAACTCGATTTACTTGGCCGCTGAGCAGATGGGCCAAGGCATTGGCAAGCGGCTATTGGCTGAGCTGATAGCGCGCTGCGAAGCGGTCGGGTGCCGGCAAATGATCGCCGTCATTGGCGACTCGGCCAACACCGCGTCGATCGGCCTGCATGCGTCGATGGGCTTTCGATTTGCAGGTGTTCTGCGTTCATCGGGCTGGAAGTTCAATCGTTGGCTCGACACGGTCAGCATGCAGCGCGATCTGGGTGCGGGTGACTCCGGGCCAGCCGCTTGATCGGCAGAACAACGCAGCGCTACTTCGCGCCAATTGCCTCCAGTTTGGCGAGCGGCAAGCTCTCGGCGATCTTGCGTGCGGCGGCCAGGCTCATGCCGGCACCTTCCACCTCAATCATTACGCCGTTGGCTAACACCAGCGAATATTCGACATCGTTGCTGCCCTTGCTGACCTGTTCGCGCACCGTGCGATTGCCCTGCTTGTAGACTTTCTCGCTGATGCTGCTGTTGTCCTTCTCGCCGGTGACATTAACCCAGCCGGCGAGCGCCATCAGGCCAGCCAGGCCGCCGGTATCGGCGATCTTGATCTCGACGCGACGCTCGCCCGCTCTGTAGACCGCTTCAGCCATCGAGCCCTTGATGCCCATGGCGCTGCCGTCCTTGGTCTCGAAACTCTCACGTTTTAAGTCGCCCAACACCTCGGGCAACATTTCCTTCAGGCTCGCCGCAGCAATTGGCTCGCGGCCACCAGCCAAACCCGCCAAAGCCCCCAGCGCCTCGGCGACCGCCTTACCCGCGTCGGCCGGGTTGGCCGGCTTGCCCGTTTTTGACGCGTCGGCGGTTTTAGAGGCGTCGCCAGGTTGGGTCGCGGCTTCCAACTTCTTGCCCGCCGCTTCGAGTTTTTTGCTTGCCTCCTGAATTTTTTTGCTATCGATCGTGATTTCACCACTCGGGGTCTTGATCGAGATGGAACCCCCGCCGGCGTCGCCGGTCTTGTCCATTCGGCCCGACGGCCCGCCAAAACAGGACGACAGCATTGCCATCAGCAGACCGGCGACAAAGCCGCAGACCACCAGCACCGCCATATAGGGCAGCGTTTTTTCGGGCGGATTTTTCATCATCACCGGCAGGCCGATGTAGATCGTATATAGCGCGTAGAAGCTCGCCAATAACACCAGAATTGACAGCATCGGAAACAGATACAACACGGCAGCCACCAGGCTGGCAGTACTGCCATAGGCAACCAGCTTGAAGGCGTTGTTCATGTTCTTCTGGCCACCGAATTTCGGTGCCAACGCGTCGACAATCAGCGCAATGACGTAGAACATGACCAAGGTCAAAGCGAAGGTCACCAGCGCTTGCACAAGGCCGCTGAAAAACCCGGTTCGCACGGTGATGCCACCGAAACTCATGCCAAAGACTGACATGCTGATGAACAGTGCCAGCGGGCCAATGGCCGCCAGATAGATCAGGTAATTCTTGTAAATCGACGCGACATCCTGCGTCTCGGCTTCGATCACTGGCCACTCGGCCTTCGGCGACAAAATTATCGCTTTGACGCGATCAATCATTCCCATGTCATTCACCTCGATTAGTGCCCGGCCAAGACCCGGACTTCTGGTGTTGCGGTCAAGAATAGCTCAGGCCGACCTCAAAAGAAACCTTTTTTAACTGACCCGACGTATTGTCGCCGGTCTTCAGCCTTGCTAGAAAATTCGACTACTTCCAGCGACTTCGAGGCCGATCGCTCTGAACCTCGGTCAGGGCAGCTACTTCATGAACCCCGGCCTGGCTGCGCATCGCCAGCTCAACGTATTGATCGGTACCGCGACGTTTGCCCAAGAGGTCGTCGTCGGTGAGCTCGCGAACCACCCGGCCCGGCACACCCGTCACCAGCACCCGGGGCGGTATTCGGGCGTTCATCTTGATCAGGGCCATGGCCGCGATAGTGGCTTGGTCGCCGATCACCGCGCGATCCAGCACCACCGCATTCATGCCAACCAGTACCTCGCGACCGATGTGACAGCCATGGATAATCGCGCCGTGACCAATATGGCTGCGTTCCTCCATGATGCAATCGAAATCCGGCAATGAATGCACCACACAGTTGTCTTGCAAGTTGGATTCGCGGCGCAGCTCAATGCGGCCAAAGTCACCACGCATCACGGCACCGGCACCGATGTAACAGGCCTCGGCAACGATCACATCGCCGATCAGCACCGCACTCGGATGAACGTAGGCACTGGGATGCACCACCGGCACAATCCCTTCAAAGCTGTAGACCCGAAGCGACGAATTGGGCTTAACCACGTTGCGCCCGATCCTTGGCGTTCTGCGACTCAATGCGGGCCCGCGCCTCGCCCCATTGTTCATCACTCCAACTGCGCAATTGGTAAAAATTGCCGCCAGTCGCCAGGAAGCTGCCACCGTCCATGTGAATCAGCTCACCGGTCAGCCAGTCGCAACCGCCGGCCATGAGAAAGGTCGACAGGTTTTGCAACTCGCTCATCTCGCCGGGCCGGCCTTGCGGATTATTCAGCCGCGAGCGCGTGCCCGGGTCTTCGCCGGGGTTCAGTCGCTTGCTCATGCCCTCGGTGGGAATCTCGCCCGGCCCAATCGCGTTCAGGCGAATACCGTACTTGGCCCACTCGACCGCCAGCGATTTGGTCATGACCGCAATACCGGCCTTGCTCATGGCCGAGGGAACCACATACGGCCCACCGTTTTCAACCCAGGTGGTGATGATTGAAATGACCGATTTCATCGGCGCGCCGGGTTGATAGCCACCAGCCGCCTTGCAGGCCGCAATCCAGCGCTTGCCGACCGCGTTGGTTACGTAAAAGCTGCCATGAAAGACAATATTGGCGATCGCATCAAAGGCGCGCGAGGACAAGGCATCGGTCGGACTGATGAAGTTGCCGGCAGCGTTGTTCACCAGGCCATCGAGGCCGCCGCTGCTAAAAATATCGTCGACCATTGCCTCGACACCGGCCGCGTCGCGAATATCGAGCCCGAAGGTGACGACTTTGCCGCCGCATTCTTTCATCATCTGGCCAGCGGCATCGTCGAGGATCTGCTTGCGACGACCGCAGATCACTAGATCGGCGCCGAGTCGAAGATACTGCTCGCCCATGGCGCGGCCCAGGCCGGTTCCGCCGCCGGTTATCAAGATGCGCTTGCCTTTGAGCAAATCGGTTTTGAACATGTTCGGTACTCCAGAGTTAAGAACCACGATAGACCCAAAAACGGCGCTTCAGATCAGATATTCCGCCGCATTGTCGTGACCGAGAATCACATAATTGACCCGCTTCATGTCGGCCAGCGTCTTGCCACCGGCATAGGAAATCGAGCTTTGCAAATCCTCTTCCATTTCGCGCAAGGTATCGGCGAGCACGCCCTTGACCGGTTCGAGAATGCGTTTTCCTTCAATGTAGCTCTTGAAGCCCTTGTTGTGTTCGGACGCCGATCCAAAATATTCCTTGAATAATTTGCCATCGACTTCTACCGTCTTGCCCGGGGAATCTTCATGGCCGGCAAATAGTGAACCGACCATGACCAGGGTGGCACCAAATCGCATCGACTTGGCAATATCACCGTGTTCGCGAATACCGCCATCGGCAATGATCGGTTTGGTGGCTACCCGGGCGCACCATTTGAGCGCTGATAACTGCCAGCCGCCGGTGCCGAAGCCGGTCTTCATGCGGGTGATACAGACCTTGCCCGGACCAACCCCCACCTTGGTGGCATCGGCACCCCAGCGTTCGAGATCGATGACGCCCTCGGGCGTGCCGACGTTACCGGCGATGACAAAACTGGCCGGTAATTTCTCTTTGATATGGCGCAAGATATTGCGCACTGAATCGGAGTGGCCATGGGCAATATCAATCGTAATGTAGTCGGCACCCACCGCAGATTCTGCCAACTGATCAACGCAGCGATAGTCTTCCTCCTTGACGCCCAGCGAAATCGAAACAAAGTGGCCGCGCTCGCGCATGGTCTTCGCAAACGCCAGGTTGTCGACGTCAAAGCGGTGATAAATGTAAAAATATCCGTTGCCAGCCAGGTACTCACAAATCGCCGGGTCGACCACGGTTTTCATATTCGCCGGCACCACTGGAATCCGGAAACGCCGACCTCCAAACTCAATCGAAGGGTCACATTCGCGCCGGCTGGCCACTATGCAGCGACGTGGCAGCAGCAGCACGTTTTCATAGTCAAATATTTCCACGCAATCTCTCCGGGGTGCACATCAAGGGTGTCAACACCGTAAGACTACACGAGCCTACACGAGCGAGGACTGCTGAGCTTCAGACTGCAAGGCCGAAGCGTCGGGGGCGCTGACATCCTTGATATTAAATTTGCGGCGCTTCCAGGCGGCAATGGTCCGGCGCAAATTCAACAGCGAGTTAGCGTAAAAAATGCCCTTGAAGACATACAGGGAGGGCCAGATCGGGGTTCGACCGAAAATATCTCCGGCAAACACCGATAACAAGGCCTCCTTGACCCGAAAAACATTGCTCGGCCCCATGAATAGATCACGCATCGTCGGGTTGGTCACGCGATAAATGAACCAGGAAAACTCGCGTGGCCCTTTGCGCATGACGGCATCGAAGTGTTTCAGCGCGCTGCTTGCTTGCTGCGGCTTGGCCAGACACTCCGCGACGGTTTGTGCGGCCACAACGCCGCTATTCATCGCTAAAAATACGCCCGATGAAAAGATCGGATCGACGAACGCAAAGGCATCGCCCAACAACAGATAGTTGGCACCATGGGTGCGTTTCGAACTGTAGGAGTAATTACCGGTCGCTTCAACGTCGGATACCAACTGGGCGTGCTTCAGTCGCTCGGCCAGGGGCGGGCAGAGCGCCACCGTGTCATGAAAAAACTGTGTCAGGTCGGTCTTGCGCGACTTCAAATAATACGGCCAGCACACGGCACCGACACTAGTCACACCGTTGGTCAGCGGAATGAACCAGAACCAGCCGTGATCGAACCAGAAAATACTGATGTTGCCTGCCTGCTTGCCCTCGAGCCGAGTTGCGCCTGTAACGTGGGCGAACAGTGCCGAGCTGTTGTGTTTGGTATTTTTTTGTTTTGACTTCAGCTTGTTAGCCAAGAAGGTGTCGCGGCCGGAGGCATCGAGCACAAAGCGTGCATTCCATTGACGGCGCTCGCCCTGGTCATCGAGCACCGTGACACAAGCGCCGGCGTGGTCCGGCAAAAACTCAACGCCACTGACTTTATGTTCCTCGCGCACATCGACACCCTTGCTGCGAGCATTGCGCAACAAGATGTCGTCAAAGTCAGCACGCCGCACCTGATAGGCCTTCGGCATCGACTTGTCCCAGCAATCCGAAAACTCCAGCGTGCTGCGATGACTGTGCCACGGCGAGACAAACTCAACGCCGAATTTGGGCATTGCAATGGCGGCGACCTGATCGTTCACCCCCAAGCGCTCCAACAACGGCAAATTGGCCGGCAACAGGGATTCGCCGATGTGAAAGCGCGGGAACTTGGCTTTCTCAAACAACACCACCCGTTTGCCCTGTTCGGCCAACAGGGTTGCTGCAGTTGATCCGGCCGGGCCGCCTCCGACAACGATTACGTCGATTACGTCGTCAATTACCTGCTCGGTCATACGCACTGCCACCATCAACAAATTGAGTCTGAATAAGTCTAGCACCCCCTAATAACCGATCCCAATTAAGGCGCAATCGCCCGGTGGGCAAAGAAGCCGATTCTTAAACCCGACGCCCTCCTCGTCTTGCGGTTCACTGCACTATAATTGGGCTGCTTAGCATGGTGCCCGCAAGGCTTGGTTTGCAGGCTTTTCGTCGGCGCATACTGCCCCAGGGGTTAATCTTGCAGAATCAGTTTCACTCAATCCAGCGCGTGCTGCTGGTTACAGGCGCAGCCCTTTTACTGACCACGATCATTCCCGCCTGCCTGCCGCTGGCCGCCACCGGTGCGCTGATCGGTGCCTCGGTCAGCGTTGACCGCCGTACCGTCGGCACCCAGATCGACGATCAGACCATTCAATTGCGGGCCAATCAGCGGATCAAGGAAGTGTTGCCGGGCGACGACAAGGGTTACGCCTATGTCACGTCGCATAACCGCAGGGTGTTGCTGACCGGTCTGGCGCCGGACGCGCGCAGCAAGGCACGAGCCGAACAAATTGCAGCCAGTATCGATAACGTTCGCGGTGTCTACAACGAATTGAACATCGGCTCGCCGAACCTGCTCAGCAGTTCTGCGCGCGACACCTTGGTCACTGCCAAGGTGCGATCGGCCTTGTTTCAGGACAAAACTATTGAGGCTACCGCCTTACGAGTGCTCACCGAACTACGCACCGTCTACCTGATGGGCCTGGTGACTCGTGACGAAGGTACGCATATTGCCAAGGTCGCAAGCCAGATACCGGGCGTTGACAAAGTGGTCACGATTTTCGACTTCATTTCAGATCAGGATTTGCAAACGCTGCTGCGAGAGCGCGAAAAAGCAGCCGATAAGCCGCCCGCCCCCGTCAACAATTAGCACGCGAGCTCGCGATGTTGCGTTTTATATCTGGCTTGGCGCTGAGTTTACTGGCGAGTCTTTATTCACCTCTGACTCAGGCGGCCAAGCCGCTTTGGGAGGCCGGCCCCGGCGTTGGTCTGCTCAGCTTGCCTGACTATCGCGGCTCGGATCAGCGGCACTTTTACGCCTTGCCGTTTCCTTATTTTGTGTACCGCGGCGAACGGCTGTCAGTGGATCGCCAAGGCATCCGCGCCAAGCTGTTCGACAGCGACCGGTTTCATCTTGACGCCAGTTTTACTGGTAATTTTTCGCTGCGCAGTGCCGATAACCGCGCCCGCGCCGGAATGCCAACTTTGTATCCGGTGCTAGAGGTCGGTCCTGAACTGGTCTACACCCTTAACCGGGCGCACCATCCACGCGAAACCCAGT
This sequence comes from Burkholderiales bacterium, assembly GCA_031415535.1. GTDB lineage: Bacteria > Pseudomonadota > Gammaproteobacteria > Burkholderiales > Burkholderiaceae_E > JANLTP01. The sequence continues at coordinate 12,820 of JANORY010001121.1, forward strand.
TCGATTTTCGGCTGGCGACTCGCGCGGCGTTTTCCTTAGGTGCTAACCGGATCACGCAACGTGGCTGGACGGCATCGCCGTATTTTCGAATCAGTAACCAGGATGTGTTCGGCAGCGGCTTTGATCTGACTGCCACGCTGGGTCTTTTGTACGGTAATGCCAAGTATCACAACTATTTGTATTCCGTTGATTCCGAATTCGCCAACGGCGCTCGCGCCGCCTACCGCGCGCCGGGCGGTTATGCGGGCGCGTTGTCGCAGATTGCCGCCGGCCGACGTTATGGTAATTTCTGGATCGGCGCTTATCTGCGATTCGACACCTTAAATGGTGCCAGCTTCGGCGCTAGTCCACTGGTAAAGACCGGCCAGTACACTGCGGCTGGCCTGGCATTTTCCTGGGTGATCGCTGCATCCAGCCAACCCGGCAGCGACCGTGACTAAACAGGCCTCCCATTGGGCTGCCCGCCTGCTTCGCCTGCCGCGAACCTTGTTCGAGTATCTGATTCTCTATTTCGGACTGCTGCTGCTCGGCAGCATGCTGCTCGGAGGCACCGTCATTTGCCTGATCGTTGTGCTGTGTTCGCCGCCGCATCGCCGCCGCAGCCGAGCCCGCGCTGCGGTATCAAGCGTCTTTCGATACTTTCTGAACATCATGGGTGCCTTAGGGCTCATTCGCACCGACCTTGGCGAGATCGATCGCTTGCGCAACCAGGGTGCACTGGTGGTTGCACCGAACCACCCAAGCCTGCTCGATGCCATGTTGATGTTATCGCGCATGCCGAACGCAAGCTGCATCATGAAGTCTTCGCTGATGCGCAACGTCTTTCTCGCCAAGGGCGCACAAATGGCCGGCTACATCGAGAACGATGCCGCCCGCTCCATGGTGCGGCAAGCCGTCCAACGGCTCGACGAAGGCGGCCAGTTGCTGGTGTTTCCGGAGGGTACCCGGACGATCAGCGAACCGGTTAATCCGCTCAAAGGTGCCTTCTCGCTGATCGCCAAAAAATCCGGCAAGCCGGTACAGATTGTCATCATCGAAACCAACTCGCCGTATCTGCGCAAGGGCTGGCCACTTTGGAAGCGACCCGATCTGCCGCTCTACTACCGCGCCCGCCTGGGTCCGCAGTTCGAGCCGACCGGGACCACCGACGAGATCAAGCTGCGGACTCAGAAAATCTTCGAGCGAGAACTCGCCCGCTATCCGGCCAAAGTGTCCCGGCCCTACCCCGATACCGATACCGATTCACCGATTGATGCCTGAGCTCGCAGCAGCCCCCGTGCCCTCGAGCACGCACCTGGTTCTGATTCCCTCCTACAACTCAGGTCGGCTGGTGGTCGAAACCGTCCTGGCCGCGCGGGCGGTCTGGAACCCGGTCTGGATTGTGTTCGATGGCAGCAACGACGGCTCGGATCGCTTACTGGAACAGTCGCTCGGCAACGATGACGCGGTTCGGATCATTAAATTGCCCGCCAATCAAGGTAAGGGTTCGGCGATACTGGCCGGACTGAAGGCGGCGCAGCAGAGCGGCTTCAGCCATGCGTTGACCATGGACGCCGACGGTCAACATCCGCCCGACTACATCAGCCGCTTCATGTCGCTGTCACGCGCCCAACCCGATGCGATGATTCTCGGCCGCCCAGTGTTCGATGCCGCAGCACCAAGCCTGCGCGTAAAGGGTCGGCGGATCTCGAACTGGTGGACCAATCTCGAAACGCTGTGGAGCGGCGTCGACGATTCACTGTTCGGCTTTCGGGTTTATCCGGTGGCCGCACTAACCCGAATTATGTCGCTGCAACCCTGGATGCGCCGCTTTGACTTCGATGTTGAAGCCGCCGTGCGCCTGTGCTGGAGTGGCGTGCGGCCGATCAGTGTCGACGCGCCGGTGCGCTACCTGAG
>JANORY010001122.1:0-3015 GCA_031415535.1 Burkholderiales bacterium
AGAAGACGCGTCAAAGACGATGGTTCGAAGAAGACGCAGGGCGAAGAAAACGCAGTTTCAAACCGGCCAAAAAGAGGCAGTTTCGAGTCGCCGCCCACAGCTTTATCTAAGCGCTGGGTTTTTCTATTGCCCAGCGTTCGCAGATTATGTTGCGGATCCACACAGTGTGTACATGACCAGAGTTCTTTGAACGACCGCGAGTCGATTTAATGCGGCCATCAGCGGCCTTCAGCGGCCTTCAGTCGTTCAACGAAGACAGGAACTGCTTGAGTTCGCTGGTTTTGGGATCGCGAAACAGCTCAGTCGGTGTACCGACTTCGTGTACCCGCCCCAAATGCATGAATATCACGCGGGCGGCTACTTTTCGTGCAAATGCCATTTCATGGGTGACCATCAGCAAAGTCACGCCGTCGGCCGCCAGACTCTCGACCACGCGCAAGACCTCGCCAACCAGCTCCGGATCCAGTGCGCTGGTGATTTCATCGCACAGCAAGACGGCGGGCTCCATGGCCAGCGCTCGCGCGATGGCGACGCGCTGTTGCTGACCGCCGGAGAGTTGGTCCGGGAAGGCGTCAAACTTTTCCGCCAACCCGACCCGATCGAGTAACTTTCGTGCTTGTGCGATACCGTTAGCAACGTCGGTCTGTTTGACCAGCTTCGGGGCAAGCATGATGTTCTTGCCAACGCTTAAATGTGGAAACAGATTGAAGCTTTGAAAAATCATGCCGACTTTTTGCCGCTGGGTACGCATCGAACCGGCTTCTTTATAGTTCAACGCCTGACCGTCGACGGTCAGCGACCCCGACTGAAATTCTTCGAGGCCGTTGATACATCTGAGCAAGGTGCTTTTTCCAGAACCCGATTTGCCGATGATCGCAATGACCTCTCCGGCCTGCACCTGCAAGTCGATGCCTTTGAGCACTTCGTTGGATCCGAAGCTCTTGCGCAGACCAGCAATACTGATGATTCCCTTTGAGGCGTTGGCCTTTTCAGCGGTTGGCATTCAGCTTCCTTTCAAGTGACTTGGCATAAAGGCTGACCGGATAACACAACAGAAAGTACATGACAGCAACACAACTGAAAATCAGCAGCGGATTGAAGGTCGCATTGGCAATCGATTTGCCGACTTTGGTGAGCTCCATAAAGCCGATGACCGACGCCAGCGCAGTGCCCTTGATGACCTGCACCAAAAATCCGACCGTGGGTGCAATTGCAATCCGGGTTGCCTGGGGCAAGATGATGTGGCGCAGTTGTTCGCCGAAACTGAGCGCCAGGCTTTGGGATGCCTCCCACTGCCCGCGCGGCACGGCCGCGACACATCCGCGCCAGATTTCGGTCAGAAACGCGCTGGTGTAAAGCGTTAGCCCGGCACTCGCTGCAACCCAGGGCGAGGTGTTGATTCCGAACAGCCCCAGACCGTAATAGGCCAGGAACAGTTGCACCAGAAGAGGTATGCCTTGAAATATCTGGACGTAGGCCGCGACCAGCCATTCCAAAACCGGCCGCTTGGTCAAGCGCAGCATCAGCAGTAAAAGTCCGACCAGGCCGCCGCCGACAAACGCGATCAGGGACAGCGCGATGGTCCAGCGCGCCGCCAGCAGCAAATTTCTCGTGATGTCCCAAAGCGTGAAGTCGACCATTCATCGTGCTCCGAACAGCCATCGAGAACCGACCCAGTTCAAGCTTTGCCGCATCATTACGCATAACAGCAGGTAGATCGCGCCACCCACAATAAAGGCTTCAAACGATCGGAAATTGCGGCTGTGGATCAAATCGGCCGCCGAACTCAGTTCAGGTGTGGAAATTTGTCCGCAGACCGACGAGCCCAACATCACAATAACGATCTGGCTAACCAGACTGGGCCAGACTTTCTTGAGCGCTGGCCGCAGCACAACATGGAAAAACGTCTGCACTCGGCTCAGTGCCAAGCTGGCGGCCGCTTCGATCTGCCCCTTCGGGGTCGCCTCGAGTCCAGCGCGAAGAATTTCGGTTGCATAGGCACCCAGACTTACTTTCCGCAGGTCGCCGGGCGCATTTAGAGCGAATTATGTAGCGGGGTCGATTGGCTAGGGTTTGCGCGGTGCTTCAGCGTCGAACAGCCTTTCGGTCTCGTTCTCCCAGTCGCGCAGGAGTTTTTTAGCCTTGCGGTGATTGGTGATCGCCTGGCGTAGGATGGTTGCCTGCTCGGGCGATACGGTGCGGTGCACGAGTTTGCCGCCCTTCATGTGTCCCCACTCGTAGTACGGGCCGTGGCGAGCGCTGGGGTCCTGGGCGCAGCGACACCCCGGCTTGCCGCACACCTTGGTTCGCTGCAGCAACGTGCCTGAGCACAGGTAGTCGATTGCGCTGAGGGTTTCGCGAATGCGTGCGATGCGAGCGCGCGCCTGCTTGATGATGGTTTGGGGACGAGACGACATTGTGCTTTACTTTCGACAGTCTGGCGTTAATAATAGCGCCAGAATGATTGATCGGCAAGACAGCCCCCCGCGCAGCGCCCGCTTTGGCCTTCAAACCGAGCGCCTGGGTCCCTTACCCCTCGTGAATCACTTCATCGAACGCATCGGCCTGGAGCAGGCGCTGGACAGGCATGTTCCCTCCGATGCGCGCTGCGCCGTGCCGCACGCCCGGGCGCTGGGCGTGGTGTTGCGCTCGTTGATCGTCGAGCGCGAACCGATCTACCGCCAGCAGGAGACCGTGCTCGGCTTTGCTGGCGGGATGTTCGGCATCAGCGCTGCGCAGATGGAGCGTCTGAGCGATGACCGACTCGGGCGCGCTTTGGATCACCTCTTTGACGCCGACCGGGCGGTGCTCCTGACCGAGGTGGTCGTGGCCGTGGGCGAGCGCTTCGGGGTGCGCTTCGATGAGTTGCACAACGACAGCACGTCGGTCAGCTTTTGCGGCAGCTACCGAGCCGCCACGGGGCGCGCCATTCGAGGGCGCAGCGCCCCAGCGATCACCTTTGGCCATTCCAAGGCACACAGGCCCGATCTGAAGCAGTTGCTGTTCATCCTCACC
>JANORY010001123.1:0-9683 GCA_031415535.1 Burkholderiales bacterium
GTCAATGTTCAAGTCGACAACCCCAGACATCTGGGTCGTATTCGGGAACTTGAGGCTGAGGTTGGTTTGATCAGCGGCTTGCGCTCGCAGGTCAACTTGCTGCAATCAGCACCGCCCAAAATTGTCGAGAAGATCATCGACCGGCCAGTGGATCGCATCGTTGAGAAGTTGGTGACGGACGTGCGTGGCCTGGAAGAGCGCGATCGCCAACTCGCGGAATTGCGGCTTCGCATTGAATCCATCGAGCGTGAACGGGCGGCGAGTATTGCGCTGCGCGATGAGGAAATTCGCAAGCTGCGCGAGGCGCAACCTGCGCTGCTCAATAAGTCGGCGGCAACCGCCGCCGGATTCAAGGTGCGGGGCATGGACGATCTGGAGGCCGTCGAGGGGATCGGACCGAAGATCGCCGAATTGCTGAATGCCGACGGCATTCACTACTTCTCGGAACTGGCACACACCTCGACGGCCCGTATTCAGGCCATCCTTGACAAGGCAGGTCCGAACTTCCGATTGGCAAAGCCGGATACCTGGCCGCAGCAGGCCGGATTGGCAGCCACCAATCGATGGGCTGACCTACGCAAGCTGCAGGACGAACTAAACGCCGGCAACCGCACCTAAATTGAACTCAAGGACTTATCATGACTGAATCAGCTCTTAGAGATGACAACTGGGCTGGCATTTCTCGGCTCCATAAAATCATCGCCCTCATCCTGGCGCTTATTCTCGCGCTGACCTGGTGGTTGGGACGCGGCGCAGATGGCCGTTTTGGATGTTTGCCAGGTGCCAGCACGGCCGCCGTATCCGGCGCAGTGATCGCACCGGCCGTGCCAGCCGCCGTGCTAGCACCGCCAGTTGCTGCGGTAACACCCGCAACGGCAGTGCCTGCAACCCCTGCATCGGCTCCAACTGCAAGCGCGGCAGTACCCGCACCTCAGCCAGCAGCAGCAACGTCTGCGGTGCCCGCTTCAGGTGCCCCGGCGGCTTCTGATGCTCCACCGGTCCCGACCACGCCGGCACCGGCTGCGAGCGCGCCCGCTGTTGAACCCAAGCCGGCTACTGTAACTGCCAATGCGAGCACAACGGCAGCATCGCAGCCTGCTGCGCTTGGCAAAAACCTGCCGCTTGCAAAAGTTCACTTTGCCTTGGACAAGACCAAGCTGTGGAGCGGTGCCGATAAAGAGATGTCGACGGTGCTAGCGTATCTGAAAGCAAATCCCGGCGCGAAGGCCGTTCTGTCCGGTTATCACGATCCGAGTGGCAATCGGGAGCATAACCAGGAGTTGGCCAAGAATCGATCACACGCAGTGCGTGATCGCTTGGTGCAGCAAGGGATCAACCTTGGCCGGATTATTGAGGAAAAGCCGGTCGAAACCACCGGTGATGGTCCCCCCGCAGAAGCTCGTCGCGTAGAAATATCAATCCGCCCCTAGTTTCCTTGAGCGAGGATAGTCCCCTAAGGGGCTATCCCTCGCTAACCGGTTTGAACTAAAGCGCGCTGTGTCGCGCTCTGTCATCATGGCGACTTCTTTCGATACGCCCCTGTCTTCGCCATGTCATGCACTGAAAACCCCGCCGCCGCCCCGCTGACCCATCCCTTTGATCGGGCGATCGCGCTGAACGCCTCTGAAAATGGTCAGTTTCAGGCGATCGCCCTGCCGGACTATTGGAATCTGGTCGGTCCGTTCGGCGGCATGACCGCCGCCATGATGCTCAATTCAAGCTTGCTGGCTCCGAACCGGCTGGGCGACCCGGTCGCTTTGACGGTGAATTTTGCGGCACCCATGGCGCTCTCCGAATACCAAGTATCGAGCTGTGCAGTGCGCACCAATCGGACTACCCAACACTGGAGCATTGAGCTCACGCAGGCCGCACAAACCGTTGCCACCGCCTCAGCGGTATTCGCACTGCGCCGTAAAAGCTGGCATCAAAACGAAGTTGCCATGGCCGCTGAGATACCCGATGCCGAAAGTCTAGGAGTGCTCGATCGCGGGGCACCGATGCCCTGGTTCAAACATTACGATTTGCGGCCGATTCGCGCCATCGGTTCGACCCGTGAGTCGCAGGTCAGCACTCACGCCTGGATACGCGACCAACCGGCCAGGCCGCTTGATTTTCCGGCACTCACTGCGATCTGCGATACCGTCATGCCTTGGATGTTTCGGCGCCGCAAGGTGATGATTCCAGTCAGCACGGTCAGTTTGAGCGTATATTTTCATGTCAGCAGTGCCGAGTTGGCGGCCGTTGGTACGCACCATGTCTACACCAAATCCTACGGACAGATCTGTCATGATGGCTTTATGGACAGTAACGCGCAGGTCTGGAGTCGCGATCGAGTGTTGCTGGCCACCACCCAACAGATGATGTGGGTCAAAGAATAATTTCCAGGAGTCGTCTGAATGAAAATCTATCGAATTGCCCTCGCGTTTCTGGCTTATTTTGCTTTGCACGGCACGTTGGTCGCACAAGGCTATCCGAACCGCACGATTACGCTGGTCGCGCCCTATGGTCCCGGCGGTGACTCGGACTTTGCGGGCCGCAACCTGGCGGCGGTCCTCTCAAAATACCTGGGTCAACAGGCGATTGTCGTGAACCAGGTCGGGGCCAGCGGAATGATCGGCTCGCAACGCGTACGCACCAGCGCCCCTGACGGCTACACCTTGCTGATTGCGCGCGGTGGCTCGCAAGCCATTGTGCCGGCGCTCGACTCCAAGAGCCCGTACAAATGGAATGACTTCACGTTTTTGAGCCTGCTCGAACTGAATCCTTTGGTGCTGGTCGTCCGACCCGATGCCCCATATAAAACCTTGAAGGAACTGGCGGACTATATGCGAGCAAATCCGGGCAAGCTTAATTACTCAAGCGCCGGCAACAGCACCACCCAGAATCTGTCGACCCAATATATGTTTCAGGTGATGGGCTTGCCGAAAGAAGTGGCTGTCCAAGTGCCCTACAAAAGTGGTGGCGAAGCGACCACCGCTGTGCTCGGCAACCAGGTTCAATTTGTCTTCAACAACCTGACAACCATGCTCGGTCAGATCAAGGCCGGGACACTCAAGCCCATACTCACCACCACCGTCCAGCGACTTAAGGATCTGCCCGATACCCCGACCGCCCGCGAACTCGGCTGGCCGCAACTTGAAGCGCTGACCGGCTGGAGCGGCTTGTTCGGACCGCCCGGTCTGCCGCCCGAAGTCATCACCCGTTGGACCGACGCATTGCAGAAAATCAGTCAGGATACCGACTGGCTTCGCGGCAACGAGTCGATCGCCGGCATCCCCTCGATCCGTTCACCCGCCGAGACCGAAAAGTTCGCGCGAGAGCAATTCGAACTGTACGAAAAGATCGGTGACCTGCTGGGTATCCGTCAATAAAGTAATCAGTGAAGACGTCTGTGAGTTGCCCGTGAGTCGATTGTGTAGTCAGGGCATCGGGCTGCGCAGACAGGCGTTGACGGCGTTGCTGACCCGTACACCGCAAGCCAAATGTCTGGCGACGATCGCTTTGCAACCTGAGCAATGGGCTATCGAGCTGAACACGGGCATTGAAGAACCCGCAGGCCTGCCTGGGCGGCCCGACAATCCCTTGCTGGTGTCACCTGGCAAGATCGCCAAGCGATCACTGCAATCCGATGAGGGTCATGCAGGTCTGATCCACGCGCTGGCGCACATTGAACTGAACGCAGTTGACTTGGCGCTGGACATCCTGTGGCGTTTTCCCGGACTACCGCAACCGTTCTACCGCGAGTGGCTGTCGGTGGCGAAAGACGAGGCGCGCCATTACCGGTTGCTCGAAGATCACTTGAATCGGCTCGGCTTTAACTATGGCGATTTCAATGCCCATAACGGCCTTTGGGAGATGGCTGAACGAACCAAGGGTGATTTGCTGGCACGCCTGGCGCTGGTGCCGCGGACCCTGGAGGCGCGCGGCCTCGATGCGTCGCCGCTAGTGCGTGAAAAGCTCATCTCAATCAACGATCGGGCTGGCGCCTCGATACTTGATGTCATCCTCAACGACGAGATTCGCCATGTTGCGATTGGCAATCATTGGTATCGCTGGCTCTGCGCGCAACGCCAGTTGGACCCACATAGCGAGTTTCAATCGCTCGCCTTGCGCTATCAAGCGCCGAAGCTTCGCGGGCCGTTCAACCTGCCGGGACGGCGAGCGGCGGGATTCACTGAAGCAGAGATTGCCGAACTTTCGCGATAGCACTTTTGTGCGAAACTTCTGAGGTGAGCTGACTGATTTTTAGAGATTTTTTTGAATATAGGAGTGTGCTATGGCTGAATTGTGTATTCTTGATGCAGGTGACGACGTATCGGCCGAAGCCATCGAACGCGGTCTGCAGGTGGGCGAGGCGTTGATCATCGCGCGTGGGCACACCGTCGAACTCGCCTACCAGGCGGTATTGTCGCGAGCCAATAACGAACGGCATAACAACCGGGCAGCGAACGCCTGGGATAACGCCGAAGACGCGGTGTTCGCTGAAGTCTGGGGCGATCGTGATGACTGGCCAGACGACGCGGTGTTGAGCATTGTTGGCGCGAAGTGAATATTGGCGGGAACATTACGCCTTGCTGGCTGTAACGCGTGACGAGGACGACCCGCCGCTCACTTTTTAAACACGCAGCCGGTTTTCACCATCAGGAACAGCACCAGCGGCCAGAACACGGTGTTGATGACATCATGCAGGGAACCATTAGTGTCCCAAACACCGTAACGCGAAATATCGCGCATTCGATCGAAGACCTCAACAACCAGTGCGGCCAGCACCACCGAGGTAACCGGAATCAATGCCCCGGCGCGTCGTCGGAAAATGATCGCGACCAGAAAGAAGATCAGTAGACCCAGTTGAGTATGCAAAGCATCGCGCGACACGCCGGTCAGCAGGACCAACTGCGTTTTAAGTGTTTCAAACATTTTGAGCTACAGGTCGCTGGTGACCCCATGCGTCTGCTGGGCTGCGCTAGCGCGCTGCGTATTGAGCTTCGTTTCCGCAGTCGCGGGCGCCGCAGCGGTCCGCGTAACGCTTGAAACCTCAGAGGCAGGTCTTGCCGCTTGATCGTGCCGCAAGCCGCGCCAGTCCAGGAAAATTCGTTCGTGGCTCTTGGTAACGACATCCCAACTGAATTCCATGATGGCGCGGGCGCGACCGCGCAGGCCATTATTTTTCATGACCTCCGGATTCAGCAGTGCCCATTGCAGTTTTGCCAGCAGATCGTCGGTGTTGCTTTTGCCGAACAGCAGGCCGGTATCACCGACCACATAGCAGTTTTCTTCGATGTCACTGCAGATCACCGGCGTGCCCAAACCCATGTTTTCCAGTACGACCGGCGACAGGCCTTCAATGTCAGAGGCCTGAATATAAGCGTAGGCGTTTTTCATCAAGGCGTGGGTGCGACCGCCATAAACAAATCCTGGGAAAATGATTCGCTTGTCCTTGGTCGCCAGAATTTTCTTCTCAAAATCCGACGGGTTCGGCGCACCACCAACTAACACCAGTTTCTTGTCGGTTTTCAGTCTCTCGAATGCCGGCACCAGATACTGCAAACCTTTGTCAGGGATAAAACGACCGACAAACAGAAAATATTCACCGGCAACCAGCCCTAACTCTTTCAGGATCTCTGGTTCAAGCTTGGTTTCATCGACCTCGCTGCCAAACGGCACAAAGTCATAAACCCGACCGAAGCGCTTTTCGAACTCGGCCTTCACAAAAACGTTATCGACAATCACCGCATGCGGCGCGAACGCGGTCAGATACTGGGTTAGCCAAAGATAGAGTCGGGCATACCAAGGCCACTTGGCGCGCTTCCAGTCGGCCCCATCCTGGCTCAGAAATACTTTCTTGCCAAACAGACGAAGCAGCAATGCGAACGGGCTGTTACCGCCGTTTTGCATGTGGACCACATCACCGGTGTTGCGAAAAATAATGTGCAGGGACACCTTCAGCGAATGGATGAAGGTGTCAAAGCCCTTTTTGCGCGTCGGTGTGTAGAAGTTCAGGGTCTTGACGCCCTGAAATTCGTCCGCAATCGGCTCTTCACCGGGAAACAAGCGGTTATAAACCACGACCTCGTGGCCCAGTTTTACCAGACGCGGGTAGAGTTCCAGCGCGAACTTGTCCGCGCCGGCGCAACCTGCACGGAGCGGGATCGAGCGTAAGCCGAAAGCTGCGATGCGCATTTGAATTACAGATACCCGCGATAAGAAGCGTTGAGATAATCGGCCAATGCCTCATGCCAATCACGCATTTTATTCATACCGCGCAACGACAGTTTGCGATTGATCAAACGCTCGGAGTCTGGGCGCGGCGCGAAGTACTGCTCTTTGAAAAACTGTGAGCTGACTTCGTTGATCTTGACTTTCTCTTTCAGACCCAATTGCAGCACCAGTTCGTGAGCCACTTCAAGTCGGCTGGTGGTGCCTTCGCAGACCATGTTGTACAGCCCCCAGAACTCATGTTCCAGCAAGCCCTGTACGTTGGCCGCAAAGTCCATGGTGTAGGTCGGAGTACCCAACTTGTCGTGAACAATATTCAATTCACGCTTGCCGTCCTTGATCTGCTTCATCAACTTCTGAATGAATTTTTTGTCCTTCTTCGGGCCACCGCCCATCATCCAGCCGGCACGGCAAACCAGGTGACGCCGAGCGTTCTGGGTGACATACAGTTCGCCCATATATTTGGAGCGCGCATAGTGGCCCATCGGATTGGGTTGATCCCAGTCGTCAAAAGTGTCTTTCGAGCCGTCAAAAATGCCCGCCGTGCTGATGTACAGCAGCGGGATATCGAGTTTGTTGGCAATCCAGACCGCATTTTCAACCGCCGTGGTGTTGGTCTTGTACGCGTCTTCGATATTGCGTTCGCAATATTCGAGGTCGGTATAAGCACCGAGGTGAAACAGGTAATCCGGTCGGAACGACTCGACATCTTTTCGATAGGCGTCCAGATCCCGAAAATCGAGGAGCCGCAGCCAATCGGTATTGACGTCCTTGTCGGTACATTTAAGCTCATAGCGAGACCCGAAGACGTTATAAAACGCTTCCCCGAGCATGCCACCGCTTCCAGCGAGATAAATCTTGTTCAAAATGGATTCTGCCCAACGAAATTGAAGAACTCACCGCGAGCTCCTCCTTAAATCAAGTATTCAACAAACCCGACGGTACCGGAAAGGCGATCTATCCGAGCGGTGCCTCACGTCCGCCAGCCGGAGATGCCATAACTCTAGACGACTTTTCAGTGGCTCGCCGACAACAATTGCTGCAACTTATTTCGGAGTTCCGCGATGTCGGCGATGTCGGCGCTAGGCCTCGCGACGATCCTGATGGCGCCAGCGCCAGGCGATCAGCCCGAAGGTGAACATCATCAGCGTTTCCATGCTGGGCGCCCAGAACATTGCGTTCGACGCCAGAAACAAAACTACGATCATTATTACCGATGCCGACAGCGTTCTGCAAAACGCGCGATCAAGACCAGGATCTGCTCGTTCAATTAACTTTCGGCACGTTGTCCAGGCACTTAACATGACCAGGCAAAACAGAATCAAACCGAACACACCCAATTCCCAAAGCAGGGTAGAAACACCGGTCAGGTCGATAATATGACCGGAATACCGAAAGCTCAAAAAGCCCGGATTATCACTGCCCGGCGCGCTGTAAGAGCTGCCCAGTCCGTATCCGAAGGCGGCCCGAACCGGGTTGTCCAAGCCATTCTTGTCCCACCAGAATTTCACCACGGTCGTGCGGTTAAGACTGGGGCCTTCATAGTAGCCAAGTTCACCGAAGTTATAGTCGATATTCTCTTGAACCTTTTGCTCAAACGTCATGTTTCGGGTGTCATGGTTCTGCACCGAAACATAAACATAGAACAGACCGAACATCATCACGGCTGAGGCCAGCGAGCCAATCGCAAACAACGCGGGGCGTTTCTTGATCAAATCGCTGAACACAGCGAACAGAGCTACTGGCAACAAGGCGAGCACCATTTTGGTTTCGCCCAGACCCAGAGGTATGGCGGTCACGCCCGCGAGCGCCAGTGTCTTGACGCCACTGAGTACTCGTTCGCGATAGGCGCACAACAAGCCGGCCAGCACGACCAGAATCAGAAAGGCCATGACGTTGCTGTTGCCGCCACCGAACATGGATGCTTCAAAGGTACCCGCGACAATATCGACTGGAACCACTCGATTCGGCAAGTTAAAGCGCAGCGGTACCAGCTCGACCCGTTGATACAGCGCGAACGGCAATTGCGCCATGGCCAGCGCAAGCATGAGCAACATCCAGTTACGCACGGTCTTCTGGCTGAAGGGAACCACCGCCAGCGCGAATGCCAGGCCAAGAAATTGGTAATTGCGTTTGATCGCACTAAACGCTTCGGAGCTACCGCCCTCGGAAAAAAACAGCGACACCACGCCACACAGCGCAAAGACAATCAGCAAAGGAATAAAGGCTGGCTGCGGCGGACGAGTGTTTAATTTCGCCGTGCCAGCGTGGGCAATTGCGGCAATCGTCAGGAAAAAACCGAGAATTGAAAAAAGCCAGGTAACGCGGGTGAGCTGTGGCTGAAACAACATTAAAGGTCCGGAGACCAGCAAGGTGCCGAGTAATACGATCCAGATGACGGATTCGACGGCGCTTAACATCAGAATACCGAGGATCGCACCCACCACCAGGCCTGAGGCCATCAGGTTACCGGTGGCCGTAACCACACCGCTCACCAGCGCGGCCAGAACAAACCCCGCGACGACGAATATCGGCATTAACCGATAGGAGGTGAACCATGACGACAAAGGACCCGCAGATCTAGCAAACACGTTTAAGTTCCAATGCGTTCCTCGGAGTGGCGAGGAGAGACGATTTTACTAGAACCGAATCCGCGACTAGAACGAATTCAGCGTCGCGCCGAGAATCTGAATTCCCGAACTAGTCATGATAGCGGCCAGTTGATTTAATTCCGCGCTTCGGGTCCGGTCTTTACGGCCGACGATCAGGGCGGCCCGCACGCGCTGCGCAATGACGCTGGCATCCGACGCTTCCTGCGCCGAGGGCGTATCGACCAAAATGACATCGTACATGGTCGAGAGCTGATTCAACATCTCGGCGAAATCCTGTCGACCGAGCAATTCCTGCGGATTGGGCGGCAGGGGTCCCGACGGTAACACCGACAGATTGGACATACTCGCTACCTGGCTGATCTCCTCAAGACCAGCGCGGCCACCCAGGATACCCGACAGCCCCATTCGATTTTCGACACCGAAAATCTGGTGCTGGGTCGGATGCCGCAGGTCGGCATCGATGACCAAGGTGCGTTCGCCGAGTTGAGCGAACACCACGCCCAGATTAGCGGTGATAAAACTCTTGCCGTCGCCACGATCAACACTGGTCACCGCCAACGATGATTGACCGGGCGAACCATCAAACCAGCGCAACATCAATTGCGAGCGCAAGCCGCGCAGCGCTTCCGCAAACGGCAGCGTGGGATTCAGGGCCGCCACCAGTTTCGGGGGAATCAGTGAAGTCGCGACATCCGAGCGCGAATAACCGAATTGCTGCGCCAGCGCCTCTTCAACGTCCTTGGGCCGTGCAAATCCGAGTTTGATGGCGATTTCGCCAAACCGCAGCTTGCTATTCTTTTGTTCAGCCAGGATCCGCTCAACCTGCACCGGCGTGATGCGTCCACGGGCTACCAG
>JANORY010001124.1:0-1496 GCA_031415535.1 Burkholderiales bacterium
CCATTTTCGGCATCCACATCAACTCGATGACCCCCGTCGGCATCATCAAATACAAGCCGCAGGGCACGATGGCCGCCGCCGACCGGTTCACCATAAAAGTGAACGGCAAAGGCTCGCACGGCTCCACCCCCTGGCACGGAGCCGACCCGATTTTAGCCTCCGCGGCCATCATTCAGGGCATTCAGAACATCATTTCGCGGCAAACGGAGCTGACAAACGAGGCGGCGGTCATCACGGTCGGCAAAATCACGGCTGGCACGCGGCATAATATCATCCCCGAAACCGCCGAAATGATTGGCACCATCCGCACGCTCGACCCCAAAATGCGCGAAAAATTGATTGCCGATTTTCACCGAACCGTCACCAACATCGCCGAAGCAAACGGCTGCACCGCCGAACTCATCCTCGAACCCGGCATCCCCATCAATTACAACGACCCCGAACTGACGCGGCAAATGCTGCCCACGCTCGAAGCCGTCGCGGGCGGCGAAAACAACGTTTTGCTCACCAAAGCCTCCACCGGCGCGGAGGATTTTGCGTTTTATGCCCAAAAAATACCGGGCTTTTTCGTCTTCCTCGGCGGCATGGAAAAAGGAAAAGTGGCCGTCGAAGTCGGCGCGCACCACACGCCCGATTTTCAGATTGACGAAAGCGGGCTGAAACTCGGCGTGCGTACGCATTGCTATCTCGCGCTTGACTGGCTGGGGAAGCGGCCTGTTTCACTCAAGTAGCACGGCATTTATGCGGTGTTTTTTTAACCCGCCTCCGGCGGGAAAAATCGAATACGCCGTTCATTGAGCCTGGCGAGGCGTTTCCTTCGCGTCTGAAAGTCATTTTACCGAGGGGCCAGGATGGTCATTCGGGATATTTCAGCCAACCTTTTTTCAGGTTGAAAAACCTGCAACTCGTTGATTATCACCAGTTTCACTCCAAAAAACGTACAATCAAAACCGAAAAAATGAGCGAACAACCCTTCGACCTGCCGATAAATCCGCAGGCGCACGATGCCCTTTTCCGGGAAAGTTTCAGTCGGCTGGATACGGTGCAGCAATACATTGAAAAATGCCTGCCGCCAGCCGTAGCAGAATTGATTGACCTCGACAGCCTCGAATTGCTGAACATCAGCTTTCTCGACGAAGAACTGCGACAACATTTTTGCGACGTACTCTGGAAATGCCGCATCGCAGGCGGCATGGAGGCGACGTTGGCCCTTCTTTTTGAACACAAAAGCGAGTACGACGAGCAGACAATTTTTCAGGTTTTCAGGTATGCGGGCCAGTTTTGGCATCAGCAAATCTGGAATGATGAACGACCGATGCCGATTCTGCCCATCGTAGTTTATCATGGCAAAACGGCCTGGAAAATCAGGACGTTGCGCGATTTTTTTACTGGCTTACCTGCACCGTTGCTGGATTTCGTGCCTGATTTTCGGTTCCATTTGACCAGTCTCGCGGGGTTGACCGCTGAGCAAATCATCGAAATGAAGGGCGCATCGC
>JANORY010001125.1:0-9887 GCA_031415535.1 Burkholderiales bacterium
GGCCTTCGGCAAACTCCTCGACCACCCGATACAGTTCGCTGGTTCCCATCCGAATACCATGCCGATTGATGGTTGAATCCGAACGCCCATAGATGACCGACGTCACCGACTCCTTGCGCTGTATGAGTTTTAGCCAGTCGCCATGTCGCCAGATACCCGGGTACTGCTCAAAGTAGCTTTCGAAATAACGTTTGCCGTCGACGTCATTCCAAAAGTACAGCGGCATTGACGGCATTGGCAGCGTGCAGACCAACTCACCCACTTCGTCATATACCGCTTGACCGGCATCGTTAAATGCATAGGTTGCAACCCCGAGACCGCGCGCTTGCATTTCACCGGCGTAAATCGGCAGGATCGGACAGGCACCGACAAATGAGGTACCGGGGTCCGTTCCACCAGAAATTGACGCCAGCATCAGATCGGCATTGATGGCCTCGTACACCCAGCGATAACCGTCAACCGTCAGCGGCGAACCGGTCGCGCCAACCGTGCGGATACTCGAAAGATCGAACTGTTGATTGGGTTTGAGTCCTGCCTTCATGCACAGACCGATAAACGCCGGGCTGATGCCAAAAAAAGTCAGCCGCTCGCGCTCGGCCAATTTGAACAGCGTCGTCAGATCCGGATAAGCGGGGTTACCGTCAAACAGGAACACGGTCAGGCCCATGGCAAGAGTCGACACCTGGAAATTCCACATGATCCAACTGGTCGACGAGAACCAAAAGAACCGGTCGTCGCGCCGCAGATCCAGATGAAGTCCATTGCCCTTGAAGTTTTCAACCACCGAGCCGCCGTGGCTATGCACGATCGGCTTGGGCATACCGGTTGTACCCGAGGAATAGACAATCCACAGCGGATGCGCAAAGGGCAGCGCGACAAAGTTCGGCGGCGCGGGCATTGCTGTGACATCGTCATAGGACAGCAAGCGTACCTGCCGGGGGCGTATGGCGGTCAGATCAAGGCTGGCTGCCGGATTTAAATAGGCCACCAGAATGACGCATTCAACAGTGGGAAGCTGCTCAACCAATTCGCGCACCACGGCAAGACGGTCATGGTCCTTGCCGTTATACCGATAGCCGTCGACCGCAATCAACACGCGAGGTGCAATCTGCCGGAACCGATCGAGTACGCTGGTGGCACCCATGTCAGGAGAACAACTCGACCAGATCGCGCCAATGCTGGAGGTGGCCAGAAGACTCACCACCGCCGCCGGAATATTGGGCAAAAACGATACGACGCGATCACCCGCCTTAATCCCCAAGGATGTTAAGGTTTTCGTCAGGGCACCCGCCAGGCCGGCCAGTTGTGACCAGGTGTATTCCGTGCGCGGGCACAACTCGGATTCAAACACTAACGCGGGCCGGGTCTCGGCGTCGGGCTGGCGGGCACCGGCCAACAGGTGCTCGGCATAATTAAGCGTTGCACCATCGAACCATTTCGCGCCAGGCATGACGCGTGCCTCAAGCACCTGTCGGTACGGGCTGTGGGTGATGACCGGGAAGTACTCGAGGATTGCCTGCCAGAACTGTTCAATATCGTCGACTGACCAGCGCCACAGTTCTTCGTAGTCGGCGAAACTCAGGCCACGAGTTCGGTATAACCAGGCTCGAAAATCGGTAATCTGTGCCGCACTGATTCGCTTTTCGGACGGAATCCACAAGGGTTTATCGGTTGCGCTCATAGCCTTAATTTCAAGATTCAATTTCCTACCCAATCCAGGTTAGAACTGACGATTAGTTTGACCTTGCGGGAAATATTTTCGTGCTTTTGACAACGCCTGAGTGCATACTACGAGCAGAGGAGAACTACCGCTATTTTGAAAGCGAGCTTGCCCGTGAAAAGTTTTATTCTCTCGCCGACAGACCTCTTACAGTACCCGCAAAATCCCGAGCGCTTGATTTTAACGGCGGTTTTGGCGCTGTGGTCTTTGGCCGCCCAGGCGCAGCCGTGGTCCGTGCCCGCGTCGTTGTTCAACTCGTACTATTCGCCAGTGGACGCTTCGCTGCGCGCCGATCGAAGCGCGTCAGTTATTCCGGGTAACGGTCTATCGAACCTAGAGTCGCGCGGCTTTTCGTCAAAGCATTTCCTCGGCTGGCGACCGTCCAGCTTTTATGGTGCCGAGCTCGCTTATCAGCCGCTACCGGAAACGGTTTTCCAACCATTTGGGATCAGCGCACGGGCGCGGCATGGTTATTCGCCGGCATCAATCCCGGTCACCATCAATGCTTACGCGCCCTTTAGCAAACGCACCGAACTGACCGGTCGACTCGGCTATCTGCTAAACAGCGGTCAGGGCAGCGAACAATTTTGTTTCGACGCTTCGGGCCGGGCTTATAGCTGTCAGAATACGCCGCTGACTTTTGGGCTGGGCGTTCGCTACGAGTTGCCGAATCGATTCGGCTTGCGCATGGACTACGATTACACCGAACTGAAGGATTCCGCCCTTGGTTCACGCGGTCGCTCTACTTTTTTGAGTCTGGGCGCGGATTACCGTTATTAACCTTACGCAACTGTACATGGTCGAACAAGAAATATACGAACTCGAAAATGCCCGCTATCGGGCGATGGTCTCAAATGACCTGATCACCTTGGATCGCGTATTGGCAGAGGATCTGCTCTATACCCACTCCTCTGCCGTAGTCGACAACAAGGCCAGCTACCTGGAGGCCTTGCGCTCCGGCGCGACCCGCTACATAAGCGCCGAGCGACAACAGGAGTCGCTGCGCATTTATGGCGATGTCATCGTCATTCAGGGGCGGATGAAAGCCCACGTCATTATTCACGGTACCGAAAAAGCGATCAGTAACGTGTTCACCTGCATTTGGGTCCACAAACCGCTCGGCTGGCAAATGGTCAATTGGAGTTCGACGCCGATACCGGGTGTCTGACTCACTATTCCGGGCGGCGAGCACATGAAAATGCCACCCGAAGGTGGCATTTAATTTTTTTATTGTCGCTTCCCGCTCCTCTAGCTTGTGGTTCTTCGAATTGACCACTTCGGAATGCGTGACTCATCGTCAGAGGCGTTTTTACCCCAAATGTAGGAGAACTGCTAAGGGTTTCGGTTGATATGCGAGCGCAGCATTTTGAAGCCGTTCATCGATCAAAATTGACCATCGGTCGGAATCTCAACACGTTCAATCGGCTGCAACTCCAACTTAAAGCGAACTGTAATGAGCCAGCGCAAAGTGGGTGTTGCAAAAAACTACACCAGCGCCTTTAGAAACGAGTTTCGATCCGGCGCAAAGCGCGCATAAAGCGGCAAAATCGCGCCGCCCAGGGCGCGCGCGTCAGAACCGTTACCGATAGACCGTTCCCATCAAGTCGCCAATGCCAAGACCCTGTGGGCTTCTATGTTTGGCAAATGGTTAAACCACCGATTTCTACCCCGTTTGGGTATTGGATATCGTTGAACACTGATCGTATGATCAATCCGACAGGACGGGCTCCGAGCCGTCCGCCACTGGCTGTCAAGTCGTATAGGACCATGTCCCTATGAGGATTCACCGGCAACATTTGTCGTTACCCTTGGTTGCGTTGCTATTGACCGCTTGCGCGAATCTGTTGCCCGATGCATCACTTGAACAACCCAGGTTGACCGCTCCACAAAGATCGGCCGCAGACATTGTTCGACTGCTGCGCGAGCATCGCCTAGACCCCAACGAAGTCGCGCGGCTGAAACGCGTCGTTGGCACGCAACCGGACGCAACCTTAACTGGCGATGCGCTCGCGAACTTTTTTGTGAATCGAGGTCTCGCTGCACGAGCGCTCGGCGAGACCCGGCAAGAACGCGACGACTTCAGACGTGCAATCGCGGCCTTCGGCCCTCGATTTTCCCGTCCCAAACATTTGGCCGAGAGTTATCTGGCAGTGTCCCTGAGTCCTAATGAGCGGCCGGCGGCGGTACTCGAACTGCTCGACCATCTGCCCAATGAGGCATTTAGCAGCCCTTGGGTTCCGCGTTTTCGAGCGGTCGCCCTGGCATCGCAGGGCCGATTCGAAGAGGCCGACCGCGCCTTTGCTTCGGTGGAGTCTGTGTATCTGAAGGGACTGGAGCGCTATTCGGGTCCCTCCGAGAGCCACCAATTCTGGCGGGCACTCATGAAGGTTCACCTAGATGGTACGCAATTTCAATTGTTCCGAAGCCAAGGAAAATGGTCCGAGGCCGAAAAATCTTTGCGCGAAGCACGACGCCTGGTCCAGGAAACCATCCGATTGCATCGCTTCGTCAGCCCGGATGAACTTCCACCCAACCTCGACAGCCTATACGCGGGAGTCGCCGGCACATCGCTTAACTTGACAAGACTGCTGCTCGACACTGGACGGCTGATTGAAGCGGAGTGGGAGGCTCGCCAAACGCTGATCGCCCAATTGACGGACCCGCGACATACCATGGGTGGCCGAGCCCAGGCGATCAGTATGCTGGCCCGAGTACTGTCGGCCCGCGGGCTGCACAACGAGGCGCGATTGATTGCGGAGCAAGCGCTGAGCGCCGAACAGGTACACCGGGCCGACGGTCAATCACGAGCCCTTGGTTTCGCTGGTGCAATCATTCTCGAGAGCCTGATCGTCGAGCGTCGATTTGAAGAGGCGGCGCGACGAGCCTCAGACTTTATTCGCACGACCGACGATCCACATGACACGCACGACGATGTCACGCTTTGGCGCCATAGCTGGATCACAGCGTTGGCCCTGGGTGGCCGACATCGCGAGGCGGCTGAACTCGCAGAACGAGCCTTGAGCGCGATGCAAACCAAGGGCGTCGGGGATCCATCGACGCTCAATTGGTATTCGGCCTATCGCGATGCGGCAAGGCTGCAGATTGAATCGAGCGGCGATCGACTTGAGACGCTGGGGGCATCAATGACCAAGCTGTCGCAAGAGTTCATGCGCGAGCAACTCACCGACCCAGAGAACAGCCCCAAAGAGCGCCGCTTCCGGTACCTCGCCGAAACCTATCTGAACGCAATGGCGCACACGGCGAGTGCAGGTGCGCTTGACCCAGTCAAGCGAGGTGCGGCCATTGCCAGTGGCTTGGCGATATCGGAAGTCTTGCGTACCGGCACCGCGCGATTGTCGATAGCCGCGAATCATGTGCGCCAGCTTTCAGGCAACGACGAACTTGCGGCCGCGGTTCGCAAGGCGCAAGACCTGCGCCTGAAGGCTCAAATGCTGGGCGAAATCGCCAATACCCTAGGCAGTGAGTTATCAAAGGAAAGCCGCGAGCGAGCGGCTGCCATTCGGACATCAGCTCAGGTTGTCGAGCAGGAGCGACAAGCCGTTCAGGAGTTGATCGTCAGTCGATTTCCTCGGTATGCCAACCTTATCTCAAATGCGGCGGTGAGTATCGACGAAGTACGTAGCAGCCTTCGACTCAACGAAGCGATACTAAGCACCCTGGTTGGAGAACGAGCGACACATGTCTGGACCATTCGGCGCGATCAAGCGCCGCAGTGGGTGCAAATTCCGATAGGCTTCGAAGCGATGTCGCGCCGAGTGTCGCAGCTGCGTCGCTCGCTTGATCCCGGCGAATGGATCGGGCAGCGGGTTGTGCCGTTCGATCTCGACGAAGCGTCGCGTCTGCATTCAGAGTTGATCGGTCCGCTGAACGATTCGCTGCACGCAATAGAAAAGCTGATCGTAGTAGCCGACGGGCCGCTTGCTCGTCTGCCTTTCAGCGTGCTGGTTCGAGCCGACCCGAAATCAACCTGGTCTGGCACCGTCGACTACCGCGCTGTTCACTGGCTTGTCCGAGACTACGCGATTTCTCAGTCCCCTTCACTGACAAGCTTCGTGCAGTTGCGCGCGTCTCCGCCTCGAAGCGTGCATGAACGAAATTTCATCGGAATCGGCGACCCCATATTTCGACCTGAAAACTCGCTTGCGTTACGAACAACCCCTGAAACAGGGCCGCCGATATGGCGCAGAATGCCAGGCCTTCGAAACGCTGTGAACCCTCGCCTCGCCGATCTACCGTCGCTACCCGACACCAACATCGAAGTTCGCGCAGTCGCGCGCATTCTGAATGCTGATGCCGATCGCGACGTATTGTTACGTGAACGCGCCAGCGAAGCGAATGTCCGATCCGAAGCGGTCGAGTCGGCACGCGTGCTGCTGTTCGCCACACACGGGCTGGCTGCGGGCGATCTTACCGATCTGCATGAACCGGCACTCGCGCTGTCATCACCGTCAGTCGTCGGTGGCACCGGAGACGGCCTGCTGACCGCGAGCGAGATCGTCTCGCTGCGGCTTTCAGCAGACTGGGTGGTGCTGTCTGCGTGCAGCACAGCCGACTATGACGGCCTTGGCGTCAAGAGCTTGTTTGGCCTGAGCAGCGCATTCTTCTACGCCGGCGCGCGCGCCCTGTTAGTCACCCATTGGCCGGTCGAAACGCGTGCGGCAAGCGCCATCGTGGTGAAGACATTCGAGCATTACCAGCAAGACCCGAAGAGCGATAAGGCGAGAAGTTTGCAGAGCGCCATGCTTTGGTTCATCGATCAAGCGAACGCCCCCGAAGATCCAGTTGATCCGAGTACGCGCCACCCGGCGTTCTGGGCACCGTTTTCGCTGGTTGGCGATTGATCTGAAACCGTCAGAGCTCAATATCCTCTGATAAAAATCAGGTTGGCCGCATTCGCAATAACCTCAAGAAATTCAGAACGGCACCAGTCTTATAGGATCCGAAGGCAATCGAACTATTGCAAAACATCAAATGAGCGTTTTCCGCGCAGTTTGAATAGTTCCAGAACAGACTTGCGATCGACTCACAGACACGCCGAGATTCCGCATCTCCAGCAGCACAACACGCTCAGGATGTGCAATATCAACCTTCACCAATCCGGACGCCACGCAGTCGGCAGGCGACAAAATCAACACGAGTGGCAGCGACTGCCGCTTGGTTCATGCACAGGCTGGCGGCGCACTCACTCAAAGCTATCAGAGTGAAACCGAACTGCTTTCTGTTAGTGACGCTACGTTTCCGAGCAATGGCAGTTGGCAATATTCTGCAAAGTCAAAGCTTACCAATAACGCCACTATGCCGATGCAGCTCGCCAGTGGCTTGCCCTATGACGGAGCGAGTATCGTCACATTGAACGTTCAGGATGCAATACAGAACAACGCAGACGGCTCTCAGTCGTCAGAATCCAAGCTCGAAGCGACCGTCAAGGTGACCAGTCAGCGCGGAGCATCTGAATATACCGTCGCCGACCTTACGATTTGCAAACACGCGCCAAACGTGACTGTTGGCGATTGCATGCATTCAATAAGCGCCAAGAAAAAGCAGGCTGAGAATTTCGACTGAGATTACGGCTCCGTTGGCTGTAGTAACGGTCGGTGCAGTCGCGTCACGCCGCCAAACAAAATTGACCTTCTGGCCCGCCTGTTCAATCTGAAAGGTGAGGGCCGCCGACCTCGAACTATCTTTTGGCTGAGAAAGAACCGCATCAACCAATCGGCCGCCGATCTGCCCCTTTAAAGATGCCCTTTCAACCGAGCAAATGTTTGTCTGTGCAGTTGAAGCCAGAGCTGAAAAGGTACAAGTAAATCGTCCGTCGGCTACATACTCGAATCCTAATCCGTTCTCTTTCCCTCTCGCTAATCCACGCATGCTCCAGATCTCGATTTGAGTTCCATCGGCAGCATGATTGACGTCGACAGCGAACGAGTAAGTTGAATCGCCAATACCCTCGAACTTATAGCTATTGCTAGACGCATCAACGCTCCAGCGCGCCGACATATTTTGCTGCAAGGACTCGCGCGCCGACCATTCCGAAAACTGAGAAACGGCGGCAGTGGTGATTACCTCAAGCAAACGACTACCTTCCAGCGAACGCGTAATCGCGACCTGCGGCGCAATGGTTTCGCAACCAGCCCACAACAAGGCAATTGAGTCTCCGCCGCTTACAATCGAATCGGGATTATTGAGTATCTCCGAAAAGCAACCTGCAGCAATTGTTCGGGAATCTCCTTCGTAAGATGCGGGATGCCACGCGCGCCTCGAAAAATTTCCGTTCATCTCGGTCACTCCGATTAAGGCCGCGACTACCTTAACCGCAGTTTCAGCGTTCGCGAGATCGACATTGCCGGTTGCGACGGTCCGCGCCGGCGCAGTGACGGGCGCGGCGCTGACCGCCATAGGCGATTCATAACCGCCCCCTCCGCAGCTCGATATCAGAAGACAAACGATGCCGCCAACGGACCAAAGCCTGTCCAGACCGCGTGATTTCAAAATCTTGCTCTACACGTTCTGGTCAACGCGAATTGTCATCGGTTGCAAAGCTAATAACCACCACCAATAAAAATAAGGTTGGCGGCATTCACCGAAAGCACACGACCGTCAACCATCGTAACCCTGGGTGGACCGCTACCAAACGCAAAAACTACACTGACCTTTTGGCCCGCCTGCTCAACCTGATAAGTTAGTTCGTTTGGCGCCTGGCTAACTTTTGGTTGAGTGAGAACAGCATCAAGCGACTTGCCTCCGATTTGACCTTTCAGCGTAGCCTTGACAACTGAGCATGCGCTAGCCTGAAGGTTCGCCGCTCCGGGTACAAAGTTACAAACAAACTGTCCATCGACCAAATACTCGAAACCCGCGCCATTTTCCGTTCCCTTCGATGAAGTCCGCACACCCCAGGTCTCAGTTTGGTTACCGTCAGGAACATGGCTGATGTCAGCGACCCATGAAGTCGTGGAATCACTGTTCCCTTCGAAACGGTAGCTACTGGCTGCTGTGATGTCCCACTTTGACGATTTGTTTTGTTGCCATGACTCACGGGCCGTCCACGCAGCAGACTGCGGAGCGGCAGGATTACTGATTGAGTCGAGCGTGATTGTTTCGTTACGCGATTGGGTAATCGTACCGCCTGGAAAGTTTCTGATGCAAGCAGCCCATTGGGCGGCCATTGAATCACCATTACTTACCGTTGCGTCTGGATTGCTGAAAACGATAGTCCTGCAAACATCACTTTCCGTTCTTGATGCGCCTTGGTAAAGCAGAGTATCCCAGGGGACCGTAAAAAAATCCCGATTCGACTGAGTAACCCCGAGCAGCGCCGACGTCACCTTTAGAGCCGTCGCGGCATCGGCAAGATCAACATTGCCAGTCGCCGCCGTGGGTGCAGTAGTGGTGGGTTCAGTAGTGGTGGGCGCAGTAGTGGTGGGCGCAGCACTTACCGCGACGGGTGTTTCGCTATCACCGCCGCCGCCCCCGCCACAGCCCGCCACCAACAGCGAAACTATACTTCCAACACACCAATACTTGCAAAACGCAACTGTTTTCATAACGATCCTCACCTGATTGTTTTGAATCGAACAGGCCAGCTACCGAACGCGAAACCGAGAAACGGTACGATCGTAATGAATAGCTGACTCTGGCCATTAGCTGCCAGTGCGCATCGCACGGTTCAATCAGAAGTTCGAGGAAGGTAAATTGCGATTACGGACAGCCCGAAGGGCCGGGGCGCAAACAAACATCACCAGTCAGGCTCGAAGCCTCCCACGGAACTTGCAGCCGTGAGGTCTCTTCGGCAACACCGATTCGTACGCGCCTGAAAAGCTGTTCGGCGACCAAGCCGGGCACTTGTAGTTGCGCCAGAAAGTGTTTGGCATATAGACCGAGCGATTCGCTGGGATTGTCATGGGCGACGCGGCCCGGCGCGGTCGAAAACGCAATCAAGGTTCCGTAAGGCGAATTAACCGACGCGAGGCCCTGCTTGACCGGATTTCGGAAACGCAACTTGCGTCCATCGGGTGTTGTAATCTCGTTGCCAGAAAACGGGTTCACTCGACAGGCATCCAGAATGACGATGTTGGCGCCGCTGGTCATCGGTGCAAATCGATCAAGTACATCATCGAGCACAATAGTTTTGCTCGGTAGCGTTTCG
>JANORY010001126.1:0-1591 GCA_031415535.1 Burkholderiales bacterium
GAAACAGGGGTCGCAACCAGCGCGGCACACCGGCGGCTTGCATGCCGTCCTTGAGACTCTGCGCATGCGCCTGGCCCTTGGCTCGAAACGGCGGCGTGCTGGTGCTGAAGTTGACGATGCGCATTTTTCCGTCCGGCAAATAAAGCGTGTGGCGATCACCTGGGGTGGGCGCGGCACGGGCCAGTTCGCGCAGCACCAGTCGGCCCATCGGCGTACGGATCAACTGATCGGCGGCGGATTGATCGCCGGGTCGCAGATTGTTCTGTGCGTGGTCGGCGGCGGTCCGTTCGGCATAGACCTCGCAGCGGACTTGTTCGATGCGCTCCAGCATCTGTGCGCCCTGCTCGATCGCGAACAGATCATGCCGATATTTAATCAGCATCAGGCTGCCGTGTTCGACCTCGCCGTACGGTGATTCCAGGTTGTAGACCAGGTTCAGCATTTGCTGACAGCGGGCCTCGCTGGCCGCCTCGTGGCCGAGCGTGGTGATCCAGTAGCGCAGGGTTTCCGCAACCCGGGCGCGAGTCAGGTGGCGGGCCTGCTGGCAATCAAACACTTCTACCCGGGGCGTGCGCGAGATGACTTTTACCAGCGACACCAGATCGGCGACCAGATAGTCGCGCATCAGTTGATCGGCGTCGCGAAAATGGCGGGCGGCGGCGGCAATTCGGCGCGCCGCGCCGGGGGCCAATTCATCGAGCAGCGGCATCAGTTTTTGCCGTACCGCGTTGCGTGCGAAGCGCTGCGATTGATTGCTCGGGTCTTCGATCCAGTTCAGCGCTTGGTGATGCGCGTAGCTCTCGATGTCAGTGCGTGGCACAGCCAGCAACGGGCGCATGAAGCGGTGGCCTTCGCGCAGCAGTTCCGGTGCGATGCCGGTCAGGCCTCTGCTGCCGGTGCCGCGCAACAGCCGCAGCATGACCGTCTCGGCCTGGTCGTCTTCATGATGCGCGGTCAGCGTGACGGCGGCGTCGATCGCACGTGCGGCCTTGGCCATTGCTCGGTAGCGCTGCTCACCGGCCCAGGCTTCGACGCTGGCGCCGGGCGGCGGCGATTCGGTGAGCTTCAGCAACTCGAAGCGCACGCCCCACTCGGCGCAGATACTGGCCGAATGGCGCGCAAATTCATCGGCCGCCGCTTGCAGGCCGTGGTGCACATGAAACGCCACCAGGCGCTCGCGCCCGAGCAGGGTTCGGCAGGCATGCAGCAAAACCGTGGAGTCGACGCCGCCGGAAAACGCAATCGCGATTGGCTGCGGAGTCGGCGCGGTAAAAGGCGCAGTAAATTCAGCCAGCGTCAGTTGAAGTGCCGGAAAAACGCCTTGTGCAAGGCTTGCGATGGGGTCTGGGCCCCGCTCAGCCACTGATCTCCTTGAACTTGCCGTAGGCCAGCAACCGTTCGTAGCGCTGCTTGATCAAATCCTCTGTCTTGATGGTCTGGAACTGGCGCAAGGCGTCAGCCAGTGCGCGCTTTAAGAACTGCGCCATCATGGCCGGGTCGCGATGCGCGCCGCCGACCGGCTCATTGATGATGCGATCGATCAATCCGAGTGCTTTCAGGCGATGCGCGGTGATGCCCAGCACTTCGGCTG
>JANORY010001127.1:0-2044 GCA_031415535.1 Burkholderiales bacterium
ATGTGGGCACCGCCAAAATGGCGCTGATGATGCAGCCGCGTGAAATGTGGGACCTGTACGTCGCATTGGGCTTTGGTCAGGCACCTGAACTCGGCTTTCCGGGTGCCGTCGCCGGTCGCGTTCGCGCGCATAAAAAATGGAAGCCGATTGAACAGGCGACGATGTCGTACGGCCACGGATTATCGGTGTCGCTGTTGCAGATTGCCCGAGCTTATTCGGTGTTTGCCCGCGACGGTGAGTTAACGCCGCTGACGCTCTTCAAGCCGGATCACAAAACCACCGGTACGATCGTGATTCAACCTGAAACTGCACGGGCAGTGCGCAAAATGCTGGAGATGGCCGCCGGACCCGAAGGCACCGCGCCGAAGGCTCAGGTGCCAGGTTATCGGGTTGCTGGTAAGACCGGTACTTCGCGCAAGCAGGAGCACGGTCAGTACGTCAAACAATACATCTCGTCCTTCGTCGGATTTGCGCCGGTCTCGAATCCTCGAATTATTGTCGCGGTGATGATCGACGAGCCCCGCAATGGCAAGTACTACGCCGGCGATGTTGCAGCACCGTTGTTCTCGAAAATTACCGGCGATGCATTGCGCTCGATGCATGTTCCACCCGATATGCCGATTGCTAACCTCGTCATGCCGCTCAAGGGCGTTGACGAGAGCTTTTGATCAGCCAAGCAACCATGCTCAAGTCAGCCGCCGCCAAAGACAATCCGCGCATCATTGCGGACTGGCTGCGCGCGCAATTGCAGCCCGGCGCTGAGTTGAGTGCCGATAGCCGCCAGGTGCGTGTCGGCGATGCGTTTCTGGCGTTTCCAGGTCTGCGCGAGGATGGCCGCAAATACATTGCGCAAGCACTGTTGAACGGTGCCGGTGCCATTTTGTGGCAGCGCGAGGTGTTCAACTGGCCGCATCTGGATGAAGCACCGCAGCGCTCGGTGGCCGGCTTACAAAACCGTGCGGGTGCAATCGCGCATGAGTATTACGGTCGGCCCAGTGATTACCTTGAGGTGGTCGCGGTGACCGGTACCAACGGAAAAACCAGCGTCAGTCAATGGTTGGCGGCCGGGTATGAGGCCGATGGCCGCAGCGCCGCCGTGATTGGTACGCTGGGCAGCGGATTGACGGGTCAGAACGATACGGCCGACACGGCGTCGACGAGTTTGGTGCCGTTCGGATTGACCACACCCGATGCCATCAGTTTGCATCGTATGTTGGCTCGGTTTCGTGATCAATCGGTGCGTCAGGTTGCCATCGAGGCGTCCTCGATTGGCTTGCATCAGGGTCGGCTCGAGGGTGCCCGGATCATGGCTGCCGTGTTCACCAATCTCACCCATGACCATCTTGATTATCACGGCGATATGTCGGCCTATGCGCAAGCAAAAGCCTTGCTGTTCGCACGTCCCGAGTTACGTTTGGCGGTCGTGAATGGCGATGATCCCGCCAGTGAAATCATGTTGGCTGCGGTACAGGGCCGCAAAACCGCAACGATTGCCTATGGCTGCGCACCTGCTAAGCACGGACTAAAGGCCCAGCGCGTGCTAATTGCCGAGTCGATCGACGCGCGGGCGAGCGGCGTGCGGCTCACAATCGATGGCGACTTCGGCAAGGCCAGCATCGAGCTTGGCGTTCTCGGGCGATTCAACGCACTCAATATTTTGGCGGTGATTTCGACCTGGGTTGGTATGGGGATGAACTTCGAGCATGCCTGTGCATTGGCCAGCCGCCTGCTGCCGGTTCGTGGCCGGATGGAAAAAGTCGCGGCGCAGGGCGTTGATGGTGCGCTGGCCGTGCCAGCCCAGTCGCTGAGCGTCGAAGCGAATGTTCTGAGCATTGATCGCAGCCTGCTCGAGCCACTGGTGGTGGTTGATTACGCCCATACGCCCGACGCGCTCGATAACGCACTGCAGTCGCTGCGGCCGATCGCGCAAGCACGTGGTGGTGGTTTATGGTGTGTCTTCGGTGCCGGTGGCGATCGCGATCCGAGCAAACGCCCGGTGATGGGCAAAACGGTTGAGTCGCTGGCCGATCATATTGTGGTGACC
>JANORY010001128.1:0-1081 GCA_031415535.1 Burkholderiales bacterium
GAATGCTTCGAGCTTCCTGATGCCCCAATTCATCAAAAAAAGAAGCAAAAACGAGTCGAGCGTGCAAATGCCCACGCCCCAGGCCAACGGCAATCCGAACAGCAATTGCAGCCCGATGGCCATGCCGACTACCTCCGCCAGGTCGCAGGCGGCGATGGCGATTTCTGCCAAAAAATAGAGGAAAAAATTGGTGAACGGGTCATAAAGCTCCCGCGAAGCCTGCGCCAAATCGCGCTGCGCAACGACTCCGAGCCGCGCGCAAAGGGTCTGCAAAAGCAGCGCAATCAGGTTCGACATCAGCAAAACCCAGAGCAGCGAATAGCCAAATCGCGAACCGCCCGCAATGTCGGTCGCCCAGTTGCCCGGATCCATGTAGCCGACCGCAACGAGCCAGGCCGGGCCCATGAAAGCGAACAGTTTTCGCCAGAAACCGCGCCGTTGAGCTGTTTCGATGGTCTGGTTTACCTCGGAAAGGGAGGCCGTTTGGTCGTCTGTTTTTTTCAGAATGGACATAAAAAAGGTGGTTGGTCAGTGCTGTTGTCTGAATCAGAATTTGCAGAATTCTGGAATTTTCAGAATTCGCTTTTTCTGAATTCTGAAAATTCTGAAATCCTGTAAATTCTGATTCAGACAAAAAAAATTTCAGAGCAAAAATGGAAACTGTCAGGCAGTCGCGGGTCAGTCGTCGCCATATTTGCCGTTGAAAATTTTACCGCCCATTCATTTCAGACAACATGGAAAACTTCACAAACGCCATCGCCGCCCAGCTCGGCATCCCCAAAAATCGTGTGCAGGCCGTCCTCGATTTGCTCGAAACGGGCGCGACCATCCCGTTCATTTCACGTTACCGAAAAGAGGCAACCGGCTCCCTCGACGAGGTGCAAGTCGCTGATATTCAGGCACTTGCAAAGAAATTGGTCGACCTCGAAAAACGCCGCACCGCCATCCTAGAAAGCATCGCCGAACAGGGAAAACTCACCCCCGAACTTCAAAAGGCCATCGAAAATGCTGCCTCAATGACCGCCCTCGAAGACCTCTATCTGCCCTTCAAACAGAAGCGAAAAACTCGCGCCAGCATCGC
>JANORY010001129.1:0-3180 GCA_031415535.1 Burkholderiales bacterium
CGTTTTTGCGCGCCCAGGTGGGTGTCAAGGAGCTCTACAAGCCGTGCGGCTCGATGTTCATTTGTGGTACACCGTACGGCTCGCTGGCCGGCAGCGATCTGCAAATGAAGTCAAACATGAAGAAGGCGCAGGAGTTGGTCAAGGCGTCGGGTTATGACGGCACGACCATTGTGCTGATGAAACCAACCGATCTGGCCGCGATCCAGAAGTTGCCCGATGTCGCCGCGCAACTGATGCGGCAAGCCGGCTTCAAGGTCGATCTGCAAGCGATGGACTGGCAGTCGCTGGTGGGTCGGCGCGCCAAAAAAGATGCGCCGGACAAGGGCGGCTGGCACATGTTTCTGACTGCCTGGCAGACCTTTGATGTCTGGAGTCCGATCGCCAATCCGACGATGGACACGCGCGGTGAGAAATCGACCTGGTTCGGCTGGGCCACCGACGATAAAATGGTGGAATTGCGTAACCAGTTCATGCGCGCAACCGAAGACGGTGCCAAGAAGAAACTGGCCGATCTGATTCATGCCCGGGCGATGGAGATCGGCACCCACGTACCCTTGGGTGAGTTCGAGCAGCCGATGGCCGCCGGCAAGAATGTCAGCGGCTTTTTCGTGACCAATGGCAACATCTATTGGAATCTGAAAAAGATCTGACCCCCGCGAAGCACTGAACGTCTCGAAGTAGCGCACTTCTTTCGGATTCCGAGATGTTCTCGTTCGTTCTGCGTCGATTGCTCGCCACGGTACCGGTTCTACTCATCGTATCGGTACTGATTTTCCTGATGTTGCGACTCACGCCCGGTGATCCGGCGGCGGTGCTGGCGGGCGACGCGGCCTCCACCGAACAGATTGCACAGATCCGCACCGGGCTAGGTCTTGATCGCTCGGTGCCGGAACAGTTCTTCATCTGGTTCGGTCGTACCTTGACCGGGGATCTCGGACAGTCGTACTACTACAAGACTGAAGTCACTACGCTGATCGGACAGCGCCTGGAGCCGACCGTATCGCTGGCGCTGGTAACGATTCTGATTGCGGTATCGCTAGCGGTGCCGCTGGGGGTGTTGGCGGCGTGGCGCTTCGGCGGCTGGTTTGATCGAGCGCTGATGGGTTTCTCGGTCATGGGCTTCTCCGTGCCGGTGTTTGTTTTGGCGTACGTACTCATTTGGTTGCTGGCGCTGAAGTTAGGCTGGCTGCCGGTGCAAGGCTACAAGCGGTTTGCCGATGGTATCGGTCCGTGGCTCTATCACTTGATCTTGCCAGCGATCACGTTGTCGTTTATCTACATTGCGTTAATTGCTCGGGTGACGCGAGCCTCGGTGCTGGAAACCCTCGGTGAGGACTATATTCGTACCGCGCGCGCCAAAGGCCTGCCGGAATCGACCGTGCTGATGCGCCATGCGCTGGCCAATGCGGCCGTGCCGATTGTCACCGTGATCGGCATCGGCATTGCATTGCTGATCGGCGGGGTGGTGGTGACCGAGTCGGTTTATGCAATTCCAGGCTTGGGGCGCCTGACGGTCGACGCCGTTCTGGCACGCGACTTTCCGACCATTCAAGGCGTTATCCTGTTGTTCTCATTTGTCTATGTGATGATCAATTTGCTGGTCGATCTGAGTTATGTTTTTTTTGATCCGCGGATTCGCTACTGATGAATTCCGCTCCCGAAGCCGCCGCAGCCAAGTTTGATGAGTTATCGATCGAAGCGGCCACAGTCGTTCGACAGACCAGTGCCTGGGCGCGCGCACGCCGCAACTGGTCGGTGCGGATCGGTGGCGTGGTGTTGCTCTTGCTGGTGGCGATTGCCTTGCTGGCGCCGTGGCTCGGCACGGTCGATCCTTCCTTGTTCGATCCGGCCAGCCGGGATCTGTTGCCGGGCATGACCGGCGAGATCACCACGCTCGAGGGCGAAGCCCTGAAGCATAGCTTTCTGATGGGCTCGGACAGCTTCGGTCGCGATATCTACAGCCGCGTTATTTATGGCACACAGGTGTCGCTGATCGTCGGCTTTTTTACGGCGGTGGTGGCGCTGGCGATCGGTATTCTGTTGGGTCTCATGGCAGGGTTTCTGCGCTGGCTCGATGGCCCGCTGATGCGCGTCATGGACGGTGTGATGGCGATTCCGGCAATCCTGATTGCGATTGCGCTGGTTGCCATGTGGCGTGGCAGCCTCCTGACCGTGGTCATTGCGATTGCGATTCCGGAGATTCCCCGAGTTACCCGACTGGTTCGCTCGCTGGTGCTGACGATTCGTGAAGAGCCGTATGTCGAGGCGGCGATCTCGGTGGGTACCAAGACTTGGAAAATCATGCTTCGGCATATCTTGCCCAACACGGTCGCGCCCTTGGTCGTGCAAGGCACCTTCATTTGCGCATCCGGGATTTTGACCGAAGCCATCCTGTCGTTTCTGGGCGTCGGGCTGCCACCGGAAACACCGACCTGGGGCAATGTTATGGCCGAAGGTCGTGGCCAGTTCAACGAGTTTCCACACAATATTTTCTTTCCCGGAATCTTTCTGGCGATTACCGTGCTGGCGGTGAATATTCTGGGTGATGGCTTGCGCGACACGCTCGACCCGAAAATGGCCAAGCGGGTTTGACACGATGAACGCGAATCGTTCCGATCAACCGATTCTCGAAGTCTCCGAACTATCGATTGCGCTGCCACCAGGCAGTGATCGAAGCAGCGCCGTACAGCATGTTTCGTTCAAGGTTGGGCGCGGCGAAATTCTCTGTCTGGTCGGCGAGTCTGGTTCGGGCAAATCGGTGATCGCGCAAAGTGTCATGGGCTTGTTGCCGCGACAACTGCCGGTGACTGGCGGCAAAATTATCCTGCAGGGCGAAGACATTACCCATGCGCCGCTGTCGCGCCTGCGTGAGTTGCGGGCCACCCGAATGTCGATGATTTTCCA
This sequence comes from Burkholderiales bacterium, assembly GCA_031415535.1. Lineage (GTDB taxonomy): Bacteria > Pseudomonadota > Gammaproteobacteria > Burkholderiales > Burkholderiaceae_E > JANLTP01. Next base: position 2,905 of record JANORY010001129.1, read on the forward strand.
GGAGCCGATGACCGCGCTGAATCCGGTCATGACCTGTGGTGATCAGATCGACGAAGTACTCGGCGAACACACCCAGCTTTCACAATCCGAGCGCAAGCTAAAGGTGCTTGAGATTGTGCGTGAGGTGTTGCTGCCCGATCCGCAACGTATGGTCGCCAGCTTTCCGCATCAGCTTTCAGGTGGTCAACGCCAACGCATCATGATCGCGATGGCGCTGGTGCTCGATCCTGTCCTGTTGATCGCCGATGAACCGACCACCGCGCTCGATGTCACCAC
>JANORY010001130.1:0-1347 GCA_031415535.1 Burkholderiales bacterium
GGCCTGGACCGAGGTGGGTGGTGAACTGCTGACGATTGAGGCAGTCAGTGTGCCGGGCAAGGGCAAGAACATCACCACGGGCAAACTGGGTGATGTAATGCAGGAGTCGATCAAGGCTGCCATGACCGTGGTTCGTCGTCGTGCTCATCGGCTTGGTATTCGCGATGATTTCTACGAGAAGCGCGATCTGCATATTCACGTGCCCGAAGGTGCAACGCCAAAAGACGGACCGAGCGCGGGTATTGCGATGACCACCGCCATTGTGTCGGTACTGACCGGTATTCCGGTGCGTGCCGATGTTGCAATGACCGGTGAAATTACTCTGCGCGGCGAGGTGCTGCCGATTGGTGGCTTGAAGGAAAAGCTGCTGGCTGCGCACCGCGGTGGTATCAAAGTAGTTCTGATACCCGAGGAAAATGTTAAGGATCTGGCGGACATTCCAGATAACGTCAAAAACAAGATCGAAATCATTCCGGCAAGATGGATTGACCGGGTCTTCGAAGTGGCGCTGGAACGGATGCCGGTGGCACTTCCTGATGAAGTGGTTGCAGACGCTAAAGTGGTAGCGGCGACGGCGGTCGAAGCCAAGCCGGTGGTTGCCGGGGTAACGGATACCGACCGACTGACGCACTAGGATTCGAACAGGGCGGGCGTGCAGCTTGGCTGTGTGCCGCACGTGAAGATGAAGAAGATGGTCGCTGCTCGCGACCATTTTTTATCTTCGAGTCGTAACGGTCCGCACGCATTCAGCGCGCTTGACAGCAGCCTGCGCGAGCGATTTAATCTGCAGTTCGACCATAATAATCACATCTGCGGATGATGATTGTTCAAGAGTCCAAACGAGCCAATACTGATGCTCGATGTCCAATAAATTCTGTAGAGGATACCTGTGAACAAGAACGACCTTATCGAACATGTCGCCAAACAAGCCGACATTTCGAAGGCGGCATCTGGTCGAGCGGTAGACGCCCTGATTGGTGCGATCAAATTAACCTTAAAAAAGGGCGGCACCGTAACCTTGGTGGGCTTTGGAACCTTTGTGGTGGCCAAGCGAGCCGGGCGTACCGGACGTAATCCGAGGACGGGTACTGCCATCAAGATTCGAGCGGCCAAGGTGCCTAAGTTTCGGCCAGGCAAGGCACTGAAAGACGCTATCAACTAATGCTATAATTTAAGGCTTTGGTACGTGGCTTGCGAGGCAGTTCTACGCGCAAATACGATCCAAATTCAGAGTGATCGAATTCAGTGTGATCGAAGTCAGTGTGATCGAATTCAGTGTGGTCGAATTCAGTGTGGTCGAAGTACTGAGTGGGGTGCTTAGCTCAGTTGGTAGAGCGGCGCCCTTAC
>JANORY010001131.1:0-1122 GCA_031415535.1 Burkholderiales bacterium
GCATCAACGACCGGCCTGACCAGATTCGGGTTTTGAATGCCCAGCCCGTCGAACCAGTTTTCAATATCGGCCACTTCAACAGGGTTGATTTCTTTCAAGATCGTGCGGTCATTTTTCAGACAGAGGGCTTCAAGCTGTTCGAGAATCGCGGCCTGGTCAGCCGTTCGTTTGGCCTCGATATGGAGGCCACGAATTTTCACTACAAAAAAGAAAAGGAAGGTCGGCACATCGGGATGCGGACAGCGGAAGGTGTCAATCATCCACTGGAAATAGTCGCGGATTTCGCCTTCGTCGCCCTCCCATTCCTGCTCGTCGATGGTGAAAATGGAGGCCACGAAGTCGAAATTGAGCTTCGGTACGCCGGTTTCGATGAAATTTTCGAAGCTGTCCGTCTCCGCAAACTGAAACCGCTTTTGCACATATGCCTTGAATTTCTTTCGGCTGGAAGTCAAATCCACGCCGAGCGGCAGCTTTTCAACCCGAACGCGGGAGTCATTTTTTTCCTGAAACTGAAAGGAAACGCGGGCAGTCTGGCCCGTTTTTTCGTCCTCAATAAGCTCATAAATGAGCCGTTCGGCAAACGAATCGGGCATTTCGGTTGGACAACCTCCGATAAAATAGAATTGAAAATGCTGCTCGCGGTGGTTTTCAAACGCCCGGCGGAACGTTTTCCGGGGCCGATTTCGGTCGCAATTGACCAGGTGAACCACCCCAACCGGCCCGTCGGGGTCAAATCGCAGACGGCTGATGGCCTGTTCGAGGGCGGAAAGTTGACCGGCAGGCAGCCATTTTTCGAGCAAATGGAGGAGGCCGAGGCTGATTTGAGATTGCCGGGCCTCGAAATCTGGCCGGGCGAGAATGCCGACGAGACGGTCATTTTTGAGGCTGAACAATTGACCGCTCAAATTGACCACCTCATTTTTGAGGGACTCGCCGAGGTCGCCCGATTCGAAAAATCGCTGAAAAGCGAGTGCGAGTTCGCCTTCGCTGATGAGTTTTTTGATATCGTCTTTAAGGTCGTCCATTGATTCGATGATTGTTTTCCGTCGAGCAAATGTAATTTTTGAAGCATCTAAAAGGCATGGCAAAAAGGCTATGTGGTTTTGGCTTGTCAAGCCGAAA
>JANORY010001132.1:0-4552 GCA_031415535.1 Burkholderiales bacterium
GGCTGCGGTCGAGGGGGACAAGGTGAGCCTGGTGGCGGGCGTTACGGCTGACCTGATTGCGCAGTTGAAGGCAGGCGAACTGGTGAATCATGTGGCGCTGCAGGTCGGCGGCAAGGGTGGTGGGCGAGCGGACTCGGCGCAGGCCGGCGGCAATAATCCGCAGGCCGTACCGGCGGCGCTGGCATCGGTGGCCGCCTGGGTCCAAAGCAAAATCGCCAGGAGCGTCACGCCCGGTTCTTGAGCGAAACGCGAATCCCGTGCGCCGCATATTTGCCTACACGATACTGAACCATTCGGCGTTTTCAGGCAGCCGGGTGGCGGTTGCGTTGGCCGGTCTGGAGCTTTCCGCATCACCGTTTGCGATCGGGCTGATCCTGTCGTTCTATAGCCTACTGCCGCTGTTCTTGTCGGTCGCCGGCGGACGCTGGATCGATCGGGTCGGTATGCGGCTGCCGATGCTGCTGGGCAGTGTTTTGCTCGCGTTTGGTGTCAGTGTGCCTTTTTTGGCTTGGGATATTGGCAGCCTTTATCTGTCCAGTATTACGGTCGGTCTGGGCTTTATGGGTTTTCATATTTGTACCCAAAAGGCAGCCGGCGATCTTGGTGGCGCGGCGCGGCGCAAGGAGAACTTCAGCCTGCTGGCAATCGCCTATTCAGTTTCCGGTTTTCTCGGCCCGACGGTTGCTGGGCTGAGCATTGACTATCTCGGCTTTCGCACCGCCTTTGCACTGCTGACGGCATTGCCTTGCATCACCTTTTTGCTGATCTGGCGCTATCCGTTACGTACTGTTGAGGCAGTTGATGTGTCGATCGCCAATGCCGATGCCGCCCCGAATGCCAATACCAATGCCAATCCGAACGCTGCTGCCGACGGCGACCATGAACACGTCGCCGCCACCGGCAAGCTCAGCGATCTGTTTCAGAACCCAGCGCTGCGGCGTTTGTTTATCGTGGTGGTACTGATCTCCGCCAGTTGGGATGTGCATCAATTTATGGTGCCGCTTTATGGTGCCCAACACGGCCTTTCTGCTTCAGCGATCGGGCTGGTGCTGGGTACCTATGCGGTTGCGACCTTCGTGATCCGGCTGGCCTTGCCGTGGTTATCCCGGCGCTATTCAGAATGGCGTCTGATTCTGGTCGCTATGTGGACGGCGTTCGCGGTCTATGCGGTTTATCCGTGGTTTCCGACCTTGCCGGTCATGCTGGTTCTGTCGTTTGTGCTCGGCTTGGGTCTCGGTATGTGTCAACCGATGATATTGTCTGCGTTGCATCGTTACGCGCCAGACGGCAGGGTCGGCGAAGCGGTTGGTTTGCGAATGACTTTGGTCAGTGCGACCCAGACCGTTTTGCCGACCGCTTTCGGGGCACTGGGCAGCGGGTTCGGGCTGGCACCACTGTTTGTGGCGATGTCCTTGCTGGTGGTTGGCGGTGCCATTGTCGTTCGACGTGGACTGCCGGACGAGGAACTGCTGCGTGGTGCCGAACGAGTCGCTAAACCCGCTGCGCAGGCGCAGGAGAAGTTGTGACTGAACTTATGGCAGCCAGCACTGACCGGCCATCACCGGCGAGCTTGGGCGAATTGTTCCTGACCTTTACCAAACTCGCGCTGCATGGGTTTGGCGGCGTGTTGCCGTGGGCACAACGGGCCATTGTTGAACAAAAGCGCTGGCTGTCGCGCGAAGAGTTCGTCGAGTTGCTGGCGTTCAGTCAGTTATTGCCCGGGCCCAATGTCGTTAATCTGGCGATTATTGTCGGCGATCGTTACTTCGGTTGGCGTGGCGCCGTAATTGGCTGCCTGGGCATGTTGGCTGTGCCCGCTCTGGTGGTGCTTGCGATGTTTGGTCTTTATGCGCAATGGTCAAGCCACCAGTTGGTGCAAGATTCCATGGCCGGCATGGCGGCAGTTGCAGCGGGTCTCATCATGGCCACCGCCCTCAAGCTGGGTCTGGCACTGCGCCAACGCTGGAAGTGGCTGGCGTTTGGGGTCGCGGCGTTTGTGATGATTGCGATCCTGCGCCTGCCCTTGCTGTCCAGTCTGGCCTTACTGCTGCCCCTGGCGGTGGCGAGTGCCTGGTGGGCCGAACGATGAGCACGGCCGACTTTCTGGATTTGCTCGCGCACTTCGCCATGATCTCGATGTTATCGATTGGCGGTGCGTTGGCAACGTCGTCGGAGATGCATCGCTATCTGGTCGATCAGCGCGGCTGGATCACCAATCAGCAATTTGTTGAATCAATCACCTTGGCGCAGGCTGCGCCGGGCCCCAATGTACTTTTTGTGACCTTGCTCGGCTGGCAGGTGGCCGGTTGGGTGGGAGCCTTGGCCACCACGCTCGGCGTTCTGGTACCGTCGAGCGTATTGACCTTCTATGCGAACCGCTGGCGGGCGGCTCATCACAGCTCACATCTGGTCCGGGCGATCCGGTTGGGCTTGTCGCCGGTGGCGATCGGCATGACCGCAGCGGCCGGTTGGGTGATTGCCGCGAACTCGCCGTTCAATGTGCGACTGTTGGCGCTGACGGTATTGACCATGGCCGTGGTGTTGCGCTCGAAAATCAACCCGCTTTGGCTGATTGCCCTGGGTGCCGGTCTGGGCGCAGCGGGTATTTTGTAATCGGAGATAATCACAGAACCCATGCTAAATCCTGACTACCAATTTTGCCCTCGTTGCGCCAGCCCCTTGTCGATCGATGCCGTCGCCGGGCGGCAACGCAATCACTGTCCGGCTTGCCGCTTTACTCATTGGAACAACCCGCTGCCGGTGGTTGCCGCGCTGGTGCAAGTGGGCGATGAAATGCTGCTGGCGCGCAACGTCGCTTGGCCAGCCCGCATGTTCGCGCTGATCACTGGCTTTCTCGAGGCTGGTGAAACACCGGAAGATGGCATTTGTCGCGAGATCAAGGAAGAGACCAATCTGGACGTGCATCGCACCAGCCTGATCGGTGTCTATGAATTCACCCGCAAGAATGAACTCATCATTGCGTATCATGCTGAGGCGTCGGGTTCGATTGTGTTGTCCGAGGAACTGGTTGAGTACAAGATGGTCAAGCCGGAAAACCTGAAACCGTGGCGTGCTGGAACCGGAATGGCGGTCGCCGACTGGATGCGGGCGCGCGGTTTGCCGTATGAGTTTGTCGATCTGCCGGCCCGTCCGCGTAGCGATTAGAGATTGAACCAAGGATCCGTACAGGAAGTGTTATGTCAGCGATAGAAGTGAGTCAGGAAGTCGATGCGCGCGGTCTTAATTGTCCCTTGCCCATTTTGCGCGCCAAAAAGGCGCTGACGGCGTTGCAGACCGGCCAGGTGTTGAAAATTATTTCGACCGACCCTGGATCGAAGCGCGACTTTCAGGCGTTCTCGAAGCAGACCGGCAACGAGTTGCTGCAGGTTGACGAGTCGCCCAAGGAATGGGCGTTTTATTTGAAGCGGCGTTGAACTGATGGATTTCAGCTTTGATTTTACGGGTCGGGTTGCGCTGGTAACCGGTGGTGTTTCGGGCATTGGTGCAGCGGCGAGTCTGGCGTTCAAGCGTAGCGGTGCCCGGGTCATCGCTTGTGGCCTGACGTCAGCAGAAATTGACGAGGCACGCGCCAATCCACAGTTCGCTGGCATCGATATCCGGCAACTGGATGTTACCGATGCTGGCGCTGTCAAAACGCTGATTGCCGGTCTTGCACAGCTCGACTTTGTCGTCAACTCGGCAGGCATGATCCGGCGCGACGCCGAACATGAACCGGAGGTCTTCGACCAAGTGATCAATGTCAATCTGTCCGGTGGCATGCGTGTTACGTCGGCGGCGCGACCCTTGCTCGCGAAAACCAAAGGCTGCGTGGTGTTTATTGGTTCGGTGATGTCGTATTTTGGCGGACCGCGACAACCGGCCTATTCGGCATCGAAGGGGGCGATTCGCAACCTGACCATGTCACTGGCAGCGGCTTATGCGCCCGACGGAATTCGTGTTAACGCCGTGGCACCGGGCTGGGTCATCACCAATCTGTCCAAGGGCGCACGTGACGACGCGGTCCGTAACGCCGGCATCATGAGCCGAACCCCGATGGGCCGGTGGGCTGCGCCAGAGGAAATTGCCGACCCGATGTTATTTTTGTGTTCTGAGGCGGCGCGTTACGTGACCGGAACCTTGCTGACGGTTGACGGTGGTTATACGTCGGTTGGCTGAATCCCGCTTTACTTGGCGAGGCCCAGTTCTCGTAACTGCGGCCTGATCGCCTCAACTGCCTGCTCGCCGCACTTGCGGGCATATTCCTTGTAGCCGAAGGTCGCCGACGCAAAGTAGTTCATCGGTACCCGAATTGCGATGTCGGCTTCGGCCATTTCGCGCAGAATCATCTGCTCGCGCATGATGCCGTTGGCGACCCAGCTCGGGAACACGCTGGCCCAATCCGGTGTCTCGCTGAGTTTGGCTGAAACATCGACCGCAATGATTCGTTTGGCACCCAGCCGCTTGGCGGTCAATACCGGTACCGGTGCCACCAGATCGCCGTCGCTGTACACATGATCACCGATTTTCACCGGTATGAAGGTACCGACAATTG
>JANORY010001133.1:0-6836 GCA_031415535.1 Burkholderiales bacterium
CCGCAGCAAAGTCATGGTCAGTCCGCTGACCGGATCAACGGCGAGGCTGGCATCGCGCGCGCCATGCAAAGCCACCTGGTAGTAGATCTGAACATCCTCGCGGGCAAGTGCTTCGGCATAACGGGCCGGTAGTTCGTGTTCGCTATCGGCTAATTTGACACCGGCCTGCACCACCGCGATCCGCTGCAACAAGCTTGCCACGTCCTGCAATAAAACATCGATGGCGAGATTCGCCTGAACGACCTGTTCAGCCAGACTGACCAAAGCGCTGGCATCGCCGTTAATCAACGATTCAATGACCGATTGTGCATAGTGCGAGTCGACCACGCCGAGCATCTCACGTACGTCTGCTTCATTGACCTTGCCACCGCCAAATGCAATCGCCTGATCGAGCAAGGAAAGTGCATCGCGCATCGATCCGCGTGCCGCTAACGCAATGTGATCCAAGCCGGCCGCTTCGGCGAGAATCTCTTCCTGGACAAGGATGTCCTTGAGGTGCGCCGAGATGGCTCGCGGCATCATGTTTTTAAGATTGAACTGCAGGCAACGCGACAGCACAGTCACCGGAACTTTCTGCGGATCGGTAGTCGCCAACACAAAAATAACGTGTGCCGGTGGTTCTTCCAGCGTCTTTAACATCGCGTTAAAGGCATGGTTCGACAACATGTGCACTTCATCGATCACGTAAACCTTGTAGCGCCCCGCCGACGGCGAATACATCGCCTGTTCGAGCACTTGCGTCATTTCGTCGACACCGCGATTCGACGCCGCATCCATTTCGATGTAGTCGACAAAACGTCCCGAATCAATACCCAGGCAGGCGCTGCAAGCTCCGCAGGGCTCGGCGCTAACGCCCCGTTCGCAGTTCAGTGCCTTGGCAAGAATTCGCGCCACGGTGGTCTTGCCGACACCACGCGTGCCGGTCAACAAATAGGCGTGATGCAGGCGCTGGGTCGACAGCGCATGGGACAGTGCCTTGACAACCGGTTGCTGGCCGATCAGCGATTTGAAGTCGCGCGGCCGCCAACGACGCGCTAGCGCCTGATGACTCATGCGTGGAATTTCATAGAATTGCGCTCAATCAAGGGCGAGCCGGGTCCCCGGCACTCACGGTAAACGGTTTTGGCTGCTTCCTTCCGGACCTGACCAGGTAGACCATGCCGCAATGCGGGGGGGCCCGCCGTTGTGAAGTTTAACAGCCATTGGCGACGCTCAGCAGTCAGGCCGCGCATATGGTAAATTCAACGGCATCTACGGAGTTGCCAAATGACGATTAAACACATTAACGATGCGTCGTTCGACCTGGACGTCCTTAAATCTGAGGCACCGGTGTTGGTCGATTACTGGGCCGAATGGTGCGGTCCGTGCAAAATGATTGCACCAATCCTTGAGGAAGTGTCTCGCGACTACGGCGAGAAGCTCCTGGTAACCAAACTTAATGTTGATGAAAATCAAGCGGTTGCCGCTAAATATGGCATTCGGGGCATCCCCACGCTGATGTTGTTCAAGAACGGTGTCCCGGTCGCGACCAAAGTCGGCGCGTTGTCAAAATCACAACTCACGCTGTTCCTTGATAGCCATCTCTGATATGCTCATGCGCTAAGTGTTCAGGTTGAAGCAATTCAACCTGTTCAGACATGATCCGATCGGAAAACATGTCTGAAAGAAGGGTTTAGCTGAATTTTGGTTTTATCCGAAGTTTGGGTCCAGCCAAAACTATCGCCCTTCCGCCCGTTTTATCCCCTGCTCGTGATTTTTCGCTCCTAATCACTTTTCCTCCGCTCGAGGACTTCCTCCCTATTTATGCATTTATCTGAACTGAAAGCCCTGCACGTCTCGAACCTTATCGAGATGGCCGGCGAGCTTGAAATTGAAAGCGCCAACCGCTTACGCAAACAGGAACTGATGTTTGCGATTCTTAAGCGCAAGGCGAAAACCGGCGAAACGATTTTCGGCGATGGCGTGCTTGAAGTGCTGCCCGACGGCTTCGGCTTTCTGCGCTCGCCGGAAACCTCGTATCTGGCTAGTACCGACGATATCTATATTTCGCCCTCGCAGATTCGACGGTTTAATTTGCACACCGGCGACTCAATCGAAGGCGAAGTGCGAACGCCCAAAGATGGCGAGCGCTATTTCGCCCTGGTCAAGGTCGACAAGATCAATGGCGAGGCACCCGAGGCCAGCAAAAACAAAATCCTGTTCGAGAATTTGACCCCCTTGCATCCGGATCGGGTCATGGCGCTTGAACGCGATATCAAATCCGAAGAGAACATTACCGGTCGAATTATCGACATGGTCGCGCCGATCGGCAAAGGGCAGCGTGGCTTGATCGTCGCTCCGCCCAAGAGTGGTAAAACGGTCATGATGCAGCATATCGCTCATGCTATTACGACCAACCACCCCGACGTGGTCATGATCGTCATGCTGATCGACGAGCGCCCGGAAGAGGTCACTGAAATGCAGCGTTCGGTTCGCGGCGAAGTGGTTGCTTCGACCTTCGACGAGCCGGCGACGCGCCACGTTCAGGTCGCCGAGATGGTGATTGAGAAAGCCAAACGTCTGGTTGAGCACAAAAAAGACGTGGTCATTTTGCTCGACTCAATCACCCGACTGGCGCGCGCCTACAACACAGTCGTTCCAGCGTCTGGCAAAGTATTAACCGGCGGGGTCGATGCCAACGCACTGCAGCGGCCGAAGCGATTTTTCGGTGCTGCCCGTAACATCGAAGAAGGCGGCTCGCTGACGATTATCGCGACCACGCTGATTGATACCGGCAGCCGCATGGATGAGGTCATTTACGAAGAGTTCAAGGGCACCGGCAATATGGAGATTCACCTGGATCGACGCATGATGGAAAAGCGCGTCTACCCGGCAATCAATATCAACCGTTCCGGTACCCGACGCGAAGAGTTGCTGATCCCGCAACCGGTCTTGCAGAAGATCTGGATCTTGCGCAAATTGTTGCATGACATGGACGAATTACAAGCCATGGAGTTCATGCTCGACAAGATGCGTGCGACCAAAAACAACGCTGAGTTCTTTGAGATGATGCGGCGCAGCAGCTAACCGCCTTGGTGCCGACCTCAAACCAGCGGTTCTGAGAAATTCGGCAAAGCCGGTATAATCGAGGGTTACCTAATCTAATCGTCGAGCATTGACCAAATGAAACCAGGCATTCACCCCGAGTATCGCGATGTGGTTTTTGTGGATATGACCAGCGGCGTCAAATTCATTACCCGATCGACCATCTCGACGCGCGAAAAAATCAAGATGGACGACGGCAAGGAATACCCCATGTTCAAGTTGGACATTACTTCCGAGTCACATCCGTTCTATACCGGCGCGCAGCAGCGTGTCATTGAAACCGGCCGGGTCGAGAAGTTTCGCCAAAAATTTGCGCGTCCTGGCAAAGCGGACGCGGCCACCGGGGCCGCCTGATCAGCGTTTGAGGTCTCGACGGGCAGTATCAAGAAGGCAGCGTGAGCTGCCTTTTTTGTTGCAGACGCCGGCATTGCGTGCATTGAGGTGTTGTTCGACGACCAAAGCGCGCCCCGCTAACGGCTCATAGCCGACAAAATACGCTCCATGCGTCCGTTCATATTGACCGAGCTTCAAGCGGGTAAATTGCCCCGTTGGGGTTTGATATTGCTGTGTGCGCTCTACGTGCTGCCGGGCTTGCTCGGGCGTGACCCGTGGCGAGTTGCCGACGCCGCCGATTTCGGTGTCAGCTTCACGCTGGCCAGGGGCGTACTTGCCGATTGGCTTTTGCCCAATCTGGCTGGTGAACCGAGCTTTGATCGGGGTCCACTGTCATTCTGGCTGGCCGCCGCACCCAGTCGAATTTTGTATTTTGTGCCGGAACATTTGGTCGTGCGGATGGTTGCCGCACTTGGCCTGGCACTAATGCTGTCAAGCTTTTGGTACGCCGCCTATTTATTGTCACGCCGCGCCGGCGTCCAACCGTCCGATCCGTTCGGCGTTTCGGCGTCACAGGTAGATTACGGTCGTGCCTTAGCCGACTCCGGTTTACTGATCCTGATCGCCACGTTCGGCTTGTTGATCCGTCTCCATGAAACAACCGCCGCAGCCGCGCAAGTAGTCTGCATGGCAGTCTTCCTGTTGGGTGCCGCCCTGGCGCTTGAACGACCCCGGCGCGGCGGCATGATCACCGGTGTTGCCATCGCCGCCCTTGGCCTGTGCAAGTCCTGGCCAAATTCACTGGTATTGATTCTGTGCCTGATTGTTCTTTGCCTGTTCTCGCAACCCTATCGCATTATTGCCCGGCCGTTTTTGATTCGAGTGATTGCCATTGCCGTCATCCTGATGAGTATTTGGCCAATTGCGCTATACCTGCTCGGTGGCCCCTACATCGCCTATTTGCAACGCTGGCTGATGACGCCGCTCGGCTCACTGGGCTCGCCCAACGCCGATTCCTTGACCTATTTCATGCGAACCATTCCATGGTTCTTCTGGCCGGCCTGGCCGGTGGCTGCCTGGGCTTTGTATCGATGGCGCAGCCGACTGGGTGAACCGGCCGTGGCGCTACCGTTCATCACCCTCGCCGGGCTGACCCTGTTGGCCTTGGCGGGCAACAGCGCCAATGAAGCAGCCTTGCTGCCCATGGCGGCACCGCTGGCATTGCTCGCCGCGATCGGCTTGCCGACCCTGCGACGCGGCGTGGTCAGCCTGATTGACTGGTTTTCAGTGACCACATTCACCTTGTTCGGCCTGGTAGTTTGGGCCTATTGGATCGCGTTGGTCAGCGGCGTACCCGCCAAAATGGCTTACCGCGCATCGCAACTCGCCAACGGCACCAAACCCGGCATCGTCATTGCCGAGTTATTGCTAGGCCTGGCCGCTTCATTGGCCTGGCTGCTGCTGGTTCGCTGGCGCATCTCCAGGCAACCACCGATGATCTGGCGGGCGGTTGTACTGTCGAGTGCGGGTCTGGTGCTTGCCTGGTTTTTACTGATGACCTTATGGCTGCCAGTCTTTAATCAACGCAACACCTATCGTGATCTTGCGGAGCGCTTGGCAGCCGAGTTACCAGCGCAGTACGATTGTGTCGAGACCCGCGAGGTACCGTCGGCGGAGCGCGCCAGCCTGCTCTACTTTGGCCAACTGCGCTTTGAAGCCCATGCGCCGGACTTCCTCAAACGATCTTGCGCCTTTTTGGTAATTCACGACGAAGGGCCAATCTCGCAATCGATTCGGCCCAACGAGCCCGGCTGGAACTTGCTTTGGGAAGGACGTCGACCGAATGACTCACTACAACGGCTTCGCTTGTACGGACGCCAGGTCGATGGTGCCGGGATTAATCAGACTAAGAGGGGGCGGCGCTAAAGAAGTGTTGCCGGTAGTAGGCCAGTTCATCAATCGATTCAATAATGTCAGCCAGCGCCGTATGCGCGCTGCGCTTGACGAAGCCCTTCAGCAAATCCGGTCGCCAGCGTCTGCACAACTCCTTGACAGTACTAACGTCAAGATTGCGGTAATGAAAAAACGACTCGAGTTTGGGCATGTAGCGCACCATGAACCGGCGGTCCTGGCCAATCGAATTACCGCACATCGGCGATTTGCCAGCGGGCACCCAAGCCGCAATGAAGGCCAGCAACTGCGCTTCGACCTGTGCTTCGCTCCATTGCGATTGCGCCACGCGCGCGGTCAGGCCCGAACGGCCATGGGTCGCACGATTCCAATCGTCCATGGTCTGCATCAAGCCGGCAGGCTGATGGATTGCAAATGCCTCACTTTGCGCCAATATAACGAGCTGACTGTCGGTAATTACGGCTGCGACTTCGATGATGCGATCAAGCTCCGGCCGCAGGCCCGACATTTCCATGTCGATCCACACTAATCTGGTTTCGTCGGTTCGCTGTGACATAATTTTTCGGATCCTTTGGCGAATTCTCGCATGGCGCAGAATTTGCGGATCAACATCAGAATTTCAAAGCTGGTGCAAAGCTACATTTGGCAAATTTCGTTTTACTTTCAGGCTCGGCTAACACATGCAATCTGGTCAATTTAGTACCTTGTTTGGCTTTATGTTGTTCCTGACGGTTGTTACCCGCCTTTGGCTGGCTGCTCGACAACGACGTCACGTCGCAGCGCATCGCGCGACCGTGCCAGCCGTGTTTAACGAGAAAATCGGCTTGACCGCCCATCAGCGCGCCGCTGACTACACCGTATCGAAATTGCGCCTTGGACTCATCGAGTTGGTGCTTTCAACCTTGTTTTTGATCGCACTGACGTTCAGCGGCGGGCTCGCATTGATTCATCAAGGCTTGCTGAGCCTGCTGCCTGACACGACGTCCTACGCGGCTTTTTTTCGGCAGATGCTGATCCTTGTCGCCGTCATGGTGCTGTCATCAGCGATTGATTTGCCGATATCAATCTATCGCCAATTCTGGCTCGAGGAGCGCTTTGGTTTTAACCGGATGACCCCCCGACTATTCGTGCTTGACCTCTTCAAGGCTTGCGCACTGGCGGCGGCACTCGGCTTGCCACTGATCGCCGTGATGTTGTGGCTGATGCAAGCTGCCGGCAGTAACTGGTGGCTGTGGGCCTGGCTGTTCTGGATCGCGTTCAACCTCGCCGTGCTGGTACTGTATCCCACCGTCATTGCGCCGCTGTTCAACAAATTTGGACCATTGGAAGCCGGCGCGGTACGCGAACGTATCGAGTTGTTGCTGCGTCGTTGCGGCTTCGAATCGAACGGATTGTTTGTAATGGACGGCAGCAAACGCTCAGCCCACGGCAACGCTTACTTCACCGGCATGGGGCGCAGCAAGCGAATTGTTTTTTTCGATACTTTGCTCGCGAAGTTGCTGCCCGCT
>JANORY010001134.1:0-1592 GCA_031415535.1 Burkholderiales bacterium
CGGCGAGTTCGGCGCTGCCTTTTGCACCGAAACCAACACGCTCTGTTGGCCGGCAGTGTTATTCAGTGCAACCACAAAGGCGGTCGACGCAATCGGTTCTGGCGGAATCGAAGTGGGTACTCGCAATAACTGAGAGCCCAACCAAACGGCACATAGACTGGAAACCAGCGCCGCACCTTGCCAAAGACCGAGCCGCTGCCACCAACTGGCGTTGCCAACCGGCGCGGCCGCTGGCCGGGTACCCGGAGCGACGCCGAACAGACGCTGTTCAATCGAGCGCCAAACTATTTCTGGCGGCATCAGTACGCCGCTTTGCTCGGCCAGCGGCAGCAAGCGCTGCTGCCAATACAGAACCGCCTCACGGGCGGCTGGCGAGTCCCGTAACAGCCGGTCAAACCGACGCCGCGCGCCCAGGCGCAGTGTTCCCAGCACGTATTCGGAGGCAATGCGATCCAACAGTTCGGGGCGCAGCAGGTTCATCGGCTCACACATTCCTTGAGCAAGCTGAGTCCGCGACGAATCCAGGTTTTGACAGTACCGAGCGGCTGTTGCAGGTTCGCCGCGACCTCACTGTGCGAGCAGCCTTGAAAAAAGGCCAGCGAGATCGATTGCCGCAATTGCGGCGCAAGCTCGCCCAGGCAATGATGAATCCGGTGCGCATCGGCCTTGGCGACACTAAGCTCGAGCGGCCCGGGCGCCGGATCAAAAATCGCTTCAGCATCGTCGCCGTCGAGTTCGATCTCGCCGCTATCCCGGCGATCGAGACGGTCGAGCGCCGCATTTCGAGCGATGCTGGTCATCCAGGTCATCGGCGCACTGCGATCGCTCAAATAGTTACCGGCGTTCTGCCAGATCTTGACAAACACTTCCTGCAGGACCTCATCCGCCCAACCGGCGCGCTTGAGCATTCGGGTCAGTTGCGCATAGAGGTTCGGAGCGGCCAGTCGATACAGACGCTCGAAGGCCGACCGATCGCCCAACGCGGTGCGCGACAGCAGCGCGGTCAGTTCGGTAGCGCGATCGACACTTGCAGCGTTGGCAGTCGTGCGTTGAGTCGGCGAAAAGTCTGGTGTTGCCATGAAGGTTTTGCGGCGATCGAAAAGGTCTGACGACTAGCCCAAAGGTGCGCGAGCTTAACTTAATTTGGTCAACTTGTGTCTACTGATACGGCGTCAGCGCGCTTTCAGATTTGGCACGACCGAAGCCAAGCCCTGTGATCCGTGACAAACGTCGCATTTGTGCCCGGAGCGGTTTTGTGCCTTCGTCCGCCTGAAGCGGTCCGGTGCAAGCGCCTTCGCGAATGTGGTCGCATGCGCTAGCCTGTAGCGGTCCGGTGCAAGCGCCTTCGCGAATGTCCCCCGCCTCGGCCGCGGGCGGCCGACGCTCCTCCTTGATTTCGCTGCGGCACTCACACCGGCCCGCTTCAGGCTGACACAGTGCTTGGTGGTGGTGGTTCGTATGCCAGCAGTGTGCCTAGTGAACGGGCTCGGTTCTCACCGTTACGAACGCGCACGCTGGTGCCTGATCAGGTCGGCGGGGTGCTTGGCGTAGCGGCATTAAGGAGGAGCGGCGGCCGCCAGGACGACGCGGGG
>JANORY010001135.1:0-5589 GCA_031415535.1 Burkholderiales bacterium
TCCTGTTCCGAATGGGCTATCGTGGCCCTGGCTCGGCCAAGGCTCAGCCAAGGCCCGGATACAACCGGGGTTCAGGAACCCCCCGAATCGGCATGCCCAAGCCAACAAAACTTTCGTCACTACCGGTATGATCCGATAACAGCACAATAAGCTTGCAGCGTGCAATCAACTCGTTTCGAAACAAACGGAGACAACTATGAACGCAATGACCCGGCCAGAGGCCAGCGCCCACGCAGCGGCGATGCCGCTGGACCAGATTGACCTCTCGGACGCCGAACTGTTTCGTTCCGACACGGTCTGGCCTTACCTGGCTCGTTTGCGCCGCGAAGCACCGATTCATTTGCAGGAAAACGGTCAGCAAGGCCGGTTCTGGTCGATTACCAAGTTCAACGACATCATGGCGATTGATACCAACCATACGGTGTTTTCGTCAGAGTCGGGTATTGGCGGGATCACCATTTTTGAAACGCCGTTGCAGTTGCGGCGGCCGAGCTTCATATCAATGGATCCACCCAAACATGATGACCAACGCAGAACGGTTAGCCCCATCGTGGCTCCTGCCAATCTGACCAAGTTGGGCGTCACGATTCGCGAGCGAGTCTGCAAGATTCTCGACAGTCTGCCGCGCAACCAGACGTTTGACTGGGTCGACAAGGTCTCGGTCGAACTGACGACTCAAATGCTGGCGACCCTGTTCGACTTTCCGTTCGAGGAACGGCGTCTGCTGACTTACTGGTCCGATGTCGCCACCAGCGCACCGCCCGCCGTGGATGACACCCAAGCCTGGGCAAAGCGGGACGCCGAGTTGCAGAAATGCCTCGAGTACTTCACGCGCCTGTGGAACGAGCGGGTCAATGCCGAGCCCGGTAACGACCTGATTTCAATGATGGCGCATTCGCCGGCAACCCGAAACATGAAACCCCAGGAATTCCTCGGCAACCTGATTTTGTTGATCGTCGGTGGTAACGATACCACCCGCAATTCGATCTCCGGCGGCGTATTGTTCATGAATCAGAATCCCGCCGAATTTCAGAAATTGCGCGACAACCCGAAGCTGATCCCCAGCGCGGTCTCAGAAATTATTCGTTACCAGACGCCGCTCTCGCATATGCGACGCACCGCACTGGCCGATTACGAAATTGGCGGCAAGACGATCAAAAAAGGCGACAAGGTGGTCATGTGGTACATCTCGGGCAATCGCGACGAAGAGGTGATCGACAACCCCGACCAGTTCATCATCGATCGCGCCCGACCCCGCCAGCACCTTTCATTCGGCTTCGGCATTCATCGCTGCGTCGGTAATCGGCTCGCCGAAATGCAACTGCAGATTCTTTGGGAGGAGATACTAAAACGCTTTCCGAAGATTGAAATGGTCGGCAAGGAAGAACGACTGGCTAGCTGTTTTGTACACGGCATTACCGCTTTACCGGTTCGTATTCCGGGTTGACCGGCGGCCCGGCTTCCTCAGGCCGCCGTTAACAAAAACAGCGCCCGTGCGACGATGATCGGATAGTCGGGACTTTTCTGCCAGCAGCGAACATTCACCAACGCTACCCGAGCGCCGACCCGTACCACCTCGCACTGAGCGAAGGTTTCTTGCGGGCGGGCGGAGCGCAAATAGTCGATCGAGAAATTGATGCTCTTGGGAAACTTGGCGCCCTTCAGGGTTTGAATCAGATGCAGGGTGGCTGCGGTCTCGGCGAAGCCGGCGATGACACCGCCGTGCAAGGCCGGCAGTGTCGGATTGCCAATCAGTTTTTCCTGATACGGCAGCCGGAATAGCGGTTGAGCCGAGTCGGGTGCGACGCGAATACCGAGGTATTCAACGTAGGGAATTGGACTCAATGGCAAAACCGGTTCGCTAGCGACCGGTGCTTGCCAGGGCGATAGGGATGTCAGCGTGTGTTGAGGACTATCGCTGATGTTCGCGCCGGCCTTGGCAACCGTTGACAACATAAACGTGGCCTGCACGGTTGCGATGGGTTCGTCGCGGTTGCTCTGCCAAACATGTCCGTCGGTGAAGGCGACACTGCGCGCCAGGCGATAACAGTTGGCCTCGCAATAAACGTCGTGTTCAGGGCTGGCGGGACGCAGGAACTCCATTCGCAAATCCAGGGTTGCATAGGGTGCGGACTCGGCAATCGCGACGCCGACCGCCAGACCACAGGCTGAATCGGCTAACACCGTCAATGCGCCTGGATGCAACCAGCCGCGAATCGGATCGCCCAGCCAATCGGGCCGGGCGGGCATCATCATCGTGCCGGAGGTTTTGCCGATCGCTGTGATCTGAGCACCGATGTCATGCATCTGTGCTCGGGGATCAATGTAGTTGCGGTTCCAGGTAGCGAGCAGATCGCTGGAGGCAAGCAGGTCGTTCATACGCTCACTGGCTGGTTACAAAGGTCACCCGGCGATTCTCGGGGGCTGCAACGCTGCGGGTATTCATCGGCTCGCGATCGCCCTTGCCAATCGCCTTCAGGCGGTCCGGGCTGACGCCTTTGGCCGCGACCAGGTAATTGCGAACACTGTCGGCGCGCGCTTGCGATAAGCGAAAGTTCTCGTCGGCCGAGCCGCGCGGGTCGGCATGACCTTCAATCGCAAAGCTCAAGGTGGCCAGCTTCTCGTTATTGAATGCGCGAGCTACAACATCGAGCGAGGCCTTGCCTTCGTCGCTGAGTTGCGCCGAGTTGGTTTCAAAGGTGATCAATACATCCTTGCTGCGGGGCTTGGCGGCAGCGTCCCGGTTAGCCGCGCTGCCGCTGGCCGAACCACCCGAGGTGCCACCGAGTTTGATCGATCGTGTCCGAACGCCGGGCGGCAACGAGTCGTCCGGCGTCAACGCATCGATCAATGCCGACTCGGTAATCTCCTTGCCCTTCAGTATCTCGGCACCGGTTTGCGCATGGGCGGTGGTGAAGAGGGCAGACGCAAAAATGGCAGTTGCAAAGGCGGTAGTTGCAAACGTCGCGCTTGCAAGAGGGCCGCGCAGCCGTGTCAAAGCTAGCGTCCACAACGGCTGTAAATTCGAGCGGGTAATTTTTCGCGTAGCTTGGATCATGCTTATTCTCCTGAAAGGGACGGGCGATAGGTTTCCAGTACCCGGGTACGTTCGTTTTCATCATTGAACCAGACAGCGATGGCCGAATAGTTATCGGAACCGGATCTGATCCGACCAACAAATGCTTGCTCCATGAGCTTGAGCCATGACTCCGGAGAGCTGGCCTGGCGCAGGCACGACTCCATGTCGCTGTCGTTCAGTGCGCTCCAGAATCCATCGCTGCAGATCAGGAACGCGCAACCGTCTTCGATCGGGTAGGGTTCATCGATGGCGCTCGGGTAATAACAATCCTCACCGCCTAGGGAGCCGGTCAGGACATTACGATCAGCGGCCGAGGCAGTGGCGTCGGCGCGCGCCAATCCGGCATCCAGCATGTCCTGCAAAAGGCTGTGATCCTTGGTTCGCAGCGCGAACTTGCCTTTTCGAAAACAATACAGCCGACTGTCGCCAACATGCCCCCAAAACGCACACCGGCGCTGCGAGTCAATCTCCAGCAGTACGATGGTCGAGCGCATATCCGCCAGCCGCCGATCGCTTGCCTGCGCTGCGATGATGGCTTCGTTTGCCTTGCCGAGCAAGTCCAGCACATGGCTGGGTGTTGCCTGCGGATTATGCGAAAAGTGATCGAGTACGGTTTGCACGGCGATCTGCGAGGCAACATCGCCGCCGCCGTGGCCACCCGCACCATCGGCCAATACGTAACAGGCCAGCGGTGAATGCGCACCCGCCCAATAGCCGCAGGCGTCTTCGTTGCGCTCGCGACCGCCGACTTTCGAGAGCACCGACACTTGAAACCCGGTTGCGATCATGGCTTGTCTTTCTGATTGAGCCGCTCGATCTGTTCGTCGTAGGCGCGCAAAAACTCGCGGCCGAACAGTGCTTCGAAATCATCCTCAGCCTCGCGTGCCAGTTCACCGAACAACTCGTTAAACAGTTCCCAGAGTTTAGCTTTACGATTCATCGGCAACATAGTGTCGATCATCGATCTTTGTTTGAGTCGTTTCTCGAGTTCCTTCGGGTCGAAACGGCCAATCAGTCCCTGCATCGCGGCGCGCATGCCGGCAACAAAACCGACCTGATGGGCAATCAAATCGTCAAAGGCATCGCGAACCGCCGCTGGGCCTTCCATAAAACCGCGCAGCGGCCGGGCCGTCAGCAAATGCGCCAGTGCACCGCCGGCATCGGGTGAGAACTTCAGCGGATTATTATTTTTGGCAACGATCACGGTGACTTCGGCGCGCATTTCTTTTTTGGTCAGCGCGCGCGACGCCAGCAATTCAACGGTTCCCTGGCTGTGCAGCTTTAGCAACTCACCGATCCGTTGCATGATCGCAGCGTCGAGCATACGGGGAACCTTGGCACCGGCGGCGCGCGGCAACTCGGTCAAGCCCGAACCCAACAGGAACGCCTTCAGTAACGCGAAGTCCGCATCGTCACCCGGCCGATTGCCTGCGGCGCGGTGAGCGCCATCACCCGCCGAAGCTTTCGCCGCCGACAGAGCGTGTCGGTTCAAATCGTCCAGCATGGCCGTGGTCCGTGTCGTCGGCGTCGGCTCGAAGTCCAGCTTGTGCGCATTCGCCGACTGCTCGGCCATTGAGGCGAGCGCTTGTGCACTCAAGGCCTTGGGCGACTCCGGATTGTCCCAGGAGCGATAAAGCTCGCCTGAATTCGCCGCCTGCAGCTTAGGCAATTTCACTGCCGCATGAATCTCCGGCACTCGATCTGGCATCGCACCGGGTGCGCTTGAACCCCGTGCCGAGCGTTGCGACGGATCGCCTAAAGGTGAGCCGGCGGCGAGCGGATCTGAAGCGGCCGATCCGAGTCCGAACAAGTCGTCAATACTTTCGTTGGGTTGCTCAAATGTTCCCAGGTGCAGCGGGTCCTGATTCGCACTTTGACCCACCGCTGGCGCGAGATCGTGCATTGAGCGCGACGGTGCTGCGAATGGGTCGACCGCTACCGGTCTCGGCGACGCCCGCACCACCGGTTCAGGGGTCGGCGCAAATCGTTCGAGATCGGCAAAAGCATCTTCAGGAATATAGGCTTGACCAGCACCTGAAGTCGGGCCGCTCGAGGGGCGTTCAAGTCTCGGCGCGGGTGATTTTGCAAGCTGGGTTTTTGGAATCAGATCGGCAAACGGATCATCGGCGATCGCCAGTTTATTCGGCTGATAAGCGCGATTCGATGACTCAACGCGCAACACGAATTGCGCGATGACGATCTCGTCACCTGTTCGAAGTGGCTGCGCTTCATCGGCGTGCAGCGGGTGTCCGTTAATAGTCAACGGATTGACGCTGCTGCGATTCAACAAGGCGTACTGTCCGCCCGAGTAACGCACCTCAGCCTGGATCCGCGAAATATGTTTCTCCGGGTCCGGCAGCATCAGCGTGCATTCGGCAGCCCGACCAATCGTGCCACCGCGCTCATCGAAATGGCCTTGCAAGGCGGGCGCACCGGGTTGCATGGGTTGGCTGACCTGCAGAATTAACATAAACGAAGCTCATCTCTTTCTGGTCAATCTGCGCATCCAT
>JANORY010001136.1:0-5732 GCA_031415535.1 Burkholderiales bacterium
GTCCACTATCGCGGTTCGCCGAGTCATGCGGCCACCGATAACGCGGGCGTCATCGACCACATTGCCTTCTCGGCTCGTGATCCGGATGAATTTCGCGATCGGCTGACGCGGCTGAACTGCGACTGGTGGGCGCGCTCGTTGCCAAAGTCGGAGTTGTTCCAGATTTTTGTTCGCGACCCCGACGGCCTGACCATCGAGATCAATTTCTTTGGGCTCAAGGGTATGCCGACCTGGGCGGAGGATTACGACAGCCTGCCTCGCGTTAACTGAATAGCCATGAACGCGACTGCGCTGGCTGGCCTGAAAGTCATCGAACTCGGACAACTGATCGCCGGACCGTTCGCCGCCAAAACCTTGGCCGAGTTCGGTGCCGATGTCATCAAGATCGAGCCGCCCGGCGAAGGCGACCCCTTGCGCAAGTGGCGAATGCTGAAGGACGGCACGTCGGTCTGGTGGCAGATCCAGTCGCGCAACAAGCGCTCACTGACGCTCGATCTGAAAAGTCCACAAGCGCAGGCCATCGTGCGCGAGCTGGCCGCCGACGCCGATGTATTGATCGAGAATTTTCGCCCGGGTGCCTTGGAAGGCTTCGGGCTGAACCCCGAGCATTTGCGGGCGGCCAATCCGAAGCTGATCGTTCTGCGAATCAGCGGCTACGGACAGACCGGGCCGTATCGCGACAAGCCGGGGTTTGGCGTCGTCGCCGAAGCCATGGGCGGTTTGCGCCACCTGACGGCGGAGCCAGGCCGGGTTCCAGTCCGGGTCGGCGTGAGCATCGGCGATACGCTGGCCGCGCTGCACGGCGTGATTGGCATTCTGCTGGCCTTGAATGAACGTCATCGCAGTGGCCAGGGTCAGGTTATCGACGTAGCCCTGTACGAAGCGGTCTTTAACTGCATGGAAAGTCTGTTGCCCGAATACAGCGCGTTTGGCGCGGTCCGCGAGGCCGCCGGCAGTGCGTTGCCGGGCATTGCGCCCAGCAATGCCTATCAATGTAGCGACGGTTATGCTTTGGTGGCGGGCAATGGCGACAGTATTTTCAAACGACTGATGGCTGCCATCGGCCGCGTCGACCTGGCCAATGATCCGGCGCTCAAAGATAACGCCGGCCGGGTCGCGCGGGTCGCCGAGATTGACCAGGCGATTGGCGACTGGACCGCATCGCGCAGTGTTACACAGGTACTCAAGGTGCTCGACGCGGCCGCCGTACCGGCCGGGCGAATTTATACGGTGGCTGATATCGCGGCCGATCCACATTACCAGGCCCGTGGCATGTTGCACAATATTCGGCTGGCAGATGGCTCCACGCTGACGATTCCCGGCATTGTCCCTAAACTTTCACGCACGCCGGGTGCACATCGGCGCAACGCACCAGCGCTGGGCGAGGACAATGAAGCCGTGTTGGCGGAGCTGTCGAGCCGGCGAAAAAAAGCATTCAAAGGAAACGCTTGAATGAATCAACCAATGAATCACCGACAACTGGCGAAAGATTCCCCGAGGGTGTACTTCAACGAGGTCGCTACCCGAGACGGCTTTCAAATCGAGCCGACGTTCATTGCTACCGACCACAAGGTCGCCTTGATCGACGAGTTGTCGGCGTGTGGTTACGCCAAGATCGAAGTCACCTCGTTCACGTCACCCAAAGCAATTCCGATGTTGCGTGATGCCGAATCGGTCATGGGCCGAATTCGGCGTGCACCCGGCGTGGAGTACACGGTCCTGGTGCCGAACCGGCGCGGTGCCGAACGCGCTCTGGAGTCGCGCGCCGATGAACTGAATCTGGTCATGTCGGTCAGCGAAACCCACAACCTCGCGAACCTGCGCATGTCACGTGCGCGCAGCTTCGAAGCCCTGTCCGAGATCATTCGATCGGTCGAGCAACGCACGCCAATCAATGTGTCCTTGTCGTGCAGTTTCGGATGCCCCATGGAAGGCGAAGTACCGCTGGTTGAACTACTTGACTGGGCGCAAGCATTCGCCGATCTGGGCGTGCGCGGTCTGACGATCTGCGACACCACCGGTATGGCCAATCCCGCCCAGGTCAGTGAGATTGCACAAACCTTGCGGGCGCGCTTTGGCGGGCTGCAACTGACCTTTCACTTCCACAATACACGCGGCATGGGTCTGGCCAATATGTTGGCTGCCGTTCAAGCCGGAATCAATCGTTTTGATGCTTCGCTAGGTGGACTTGGTGGCTGCCCCTATGCACCGGGCGCCACTGGCAATGTTTGCAGCGAAGATGCAATTCACATGCTGCAGGCGATGGGCATCGATACCGGTATCGACCTGGGCGCGCTGCTGGCAGTCGCTCGTCGCCTGCCGGCGCTGATCGGTCATGAGGTACCTGGCCAAGTGGCGAAAGCCGGGCCAGCCAGTCAACGGTATCCGACACCGGACGAGGTTACAAAAGCCGCCGGCAACCTGCCATGAAGGCGCGACGCGCAATGCGTACACTCGCACCAATCCCTCCGGACTCAAGGTGCATTTGTGCAAACCCCAAGCTTTACTCAGCTAAGAATCCAGATTGAAGGCCACGTGGCGCTACTGACGATGGACAAACCGCCAGTCAATGCGCTGACGCGGGTGCTCAATGACGAACTGACTCACGCCCTAGACTGGATTTCAGAAACTGATGACCTGCGCGCGGTAGTACTGACAGGCGCCGGCAAGCAGTTTTGCGCGGGCGCCGATCTGAAGGGACGCGCAGAAAATATCAAAGGTCCGGGCGATCTGCTCGCGCACTCGCGGCGCACCCGAGAGTGCTTCCATGCGATTCGCGAATGTGCGAAGCCGGTGATTGCCGCCATCAACGGTGCGGCGCTCGGCTCGGGTTTGGCGATGGTGGCTTCGGCCGTTATTCTGTTTGCCTCCGAGAAGGCCAGTATCGGTGCACCGGAAGTCGACGTTGGATTGCTCGGCGGTGGCCGGCATGCGCAACGCCTGTTCAGCCACACATGAGTCTGCGCGATGGCTATCGCTATGAGCAGGATATGACCGCCGCGATCGGCAAAACCGACGACGCGCGCGAGGCACAAGCGGCGTTTCGCGACAAACGGCCACCGCTGTTAAAAGGTCGTTGAGCATCGTGTCCGAGGCAACCGGTCGTGACGCAGCCGGTCGTGACGCATCCAGTCGCGAAGCGTCGCCGGTCGCCACCCGAACCGAGCCGCTCCTAATTCGCCCGATCGTCCGCTGGACCAACACACTGCCACCATGAAACTGCACTGATCCCCTCAGTCACCCTTCGTTCGCAAGGTCATGATGCTGGCGCACGAACACGGCCTTGCCGATCGCATCGAATTGATTCGATCGGTCGCCATGATGCTCGAACCGAACGCGCAGATCATGCGCGATAACCCGTTGAACAAAATACCGACCTTGGTACTTGACGACGGAGGGACGCTGTTCGATTCGGTGGTCATCTGCGAGTACCTGGACAGCATGGCTGTCCGTGAGCTCGGTCGGACCAGCCTGTTTCCGGTCGGCATCAACCAATGGCCAGCGCTGCGCTGGCACGCGCTGGCAAACGGCTGGCTCGATCAACTGATTCTCTGGCGCAATGAGCGCGAGTGAATCGACGGTACCGGCAGTGATGCGTTGATCAAGGTGTTCGAGTTCAAGACGGCGGCGGTACTCAAGCAGCTTAAGGCCGAGTTGCCAACGATTGAGTTGGCCCCGCTCAGTATCGGCACGTTAACAATTGTTTGTGCACTGGGCTATCTGGATTTTAGGTTTGACCATTTGGGCTGGCGCGACCAGGTGCCAGGTTTGGCCCGTTGGTTCGCCAACACGCAGAGCAGACCCTCATTCCAGGCTACCGCAGCGGCGCTTTAATCAGCCTTTGGCAACAGGCACTGCCGGTGCCCGGTCGCATACCTTTCAGGATTTCGGGCACGGCCGCCACCCAGGAATGACCGGTAGATGCAAGCGCTGGCCTGCATCGTCGCCACCGATTCGGTGCCGAGTGCGCCCTTGCCGCCGACCACACGCAAGCCGCATCCCGCGTCATTGACCGCGATCAGCGTTGCAATTACTCCGACAGCGTATGCTCTAGTCACTCTGTGAAAGTAACCCATGAAAATACTGATTCCCCTCGACGGCTCGGAACTGGCACTGGACGCCGTGCACCATGCATTGCATCTGCTGCGCGAAGGCTTGCAGGCAAGCTTCGTGCTGGCCACAGTACAGGAACCGGCCAGCGTCTATGAGATGCTGTTGATACCGGACGCCCAGGCGCGCGAGAGCGTCAACCAGGCGGTGGGCGCGCAAGCGCTGGAGCGAGGCGAAGCATTGTTCACAGCGGCTGGTGTGCCCTTCGAGCGCGAGGTGCGCTCAGGTTACGCTGCCAACATGCTGATCGAAATCGCCGAGGACTACGGCTGCGACGCCATCATCATCGGGGCCAACGGCACGGGCACGCTTCGCAGCGCACTGCTCGGCTCGGTGTCGCAGGCGATCCTTCATGCCGCCACCGTGCCGGTGACCATCGTCAAGCACGCCCAGGCGGTTGGCGAAATTGACAGCGACGCCCTGTGATCGGCACCAGGGCAAATTAAACCTCAACCACGAGCGTCCTTCGTCTTCGCACGGAGTACACTTTTTACAGGGGGATGTCACTGTGGCCAAATCGATCAGTAGAGCCGTTGGACTCGGTGAACCGAACTTGCCAGACGATGTCAGGGTGCTCCAGTATCTGCTCAACTGCGTCCCTGCGGCGGACGGCGGCCCGCAAAAAGAACTGGTTGTTAACGGACGGGCTGACACAGCCACCCTTGAAGCCATTCGTCGTTTTCAGTGGACGAGTGTCAAGATTGCTGGTGCGCGGATTGCACCGCGCAGTCCGCTCCTCCTAGATCTCCATAGATATGATCCGTTTCCGTTTGAGTATGTGCTTTGGCAGTTGGGATCCAAATACAGAATGTTCTTGCCGGATGGCACCCCCGTGCGGGCGACGGCCGGTGACAAGGATTACGGTAAACAGCTTGGCAGTGCAAGCCTAAAGAAAACCGCATAGTGCTCGGTGAATATCCGAGCGCGTGTCATTGATGCCTGCAATCGGTCGCCGCCGTCGCAACGAGCTCACCGCCTTCGTGCGCGAGGTTATGCTTCCCGGCAGCGGCGATGGCAAACCGAAACTTGTCCGCCAACATTGCCGCTTTCGGCTTGACGCAGGCCCGTCCGCGATTCACCGTTGGGGCATCTTTGCCGCTGAGGCCATACCCGCGCGACGCCGTGTGATTGAATACACCGGGCAAAAAATTGGACCTGAGGAGGTGGAGCGCCGCTCGCTGCGACCGCTGCTCTACATTTTTCACCTCTCCGATGCGCTCGCTGTGGACGGCGCGATTGGCGGCAGCGGGGCCGAATATATTAACCATAGCTGCGATGCGAACCTGCGCGCCACCATCACTCGTGGCCATATTTTACTGGTAAGCAAACAGCGCATCGAGTCCGGCGAAGAACTCACGCTTGACTACCATGTCAGCGGCGACAGCGTGGGGCCTGCCTGCCGCTGCGGGTCGTCGCGATGTCGCGGAACATTGCATCAGGTCGAACGCGAACGCGTGTGAATTTCGATTCACACGCGCGGTAGTTCGCCGTCACTTGAAGAAAAACGAAAGCATTTATGACGAAAGCCCAACGAGTCAGATTAGCCGCCAACGCAGCCGCACAAGATCAGCCGGCGAGCGCGCGGCAGTCCTTGATGGCGCAGACGCCGTCGGTCACGCAGC
>JANORY010001137.1:0-11779 GCA_031415535.1 Burkholderiales bacterium
GCCGGAATTCATGGCCTTGTTATTGGGCTTGGTAACCTACACGGCAGCGTTCATCGCCGAGGTTGTGCGCGCCGGAATTGCGGCGGTCGATCGGGGCCAAGGCGAGGCGGCAAAAGCACTCGGACTTACCGCTAACCAGCGGCTGCGGCTGATCACCTTGCCGCAAGCTCTGCGCGTGATCATTCCGCCGATGACCAGCCAATATCTTAATCTTGCCAAAAATTCATCGCTTGCGGTGGCGATCGGATATCCGGATTTAGTCGCGGTAGCCAACACCACGATGAATCAGACTGGCCAGGCGATCGAGGCGATTGCCATTCTGATGGCGGTTTATTTGAGTATCAGCCTGAGTATCTCGGCGTTCATGAACTGGTACAACGGCCGCGTTCGGCTGATTGAGCGCTGATGATTGCCGATCGCCTGCCGCCGGCTTCGATCCGCGGGCCGTTCGCTTGGCTGCGTCTGAATCTTTTCTCGTCTCCGGCAAACGCACTGATCACCTTGGTGGTACTGCTGATGCTCGCCTGGGTCGTTCCCAAAGTCGTAAGCTGGCTGCTGGTCAACGCCGTCTGGGGTAATGCCGGGTTGCAAGCCTGTGAGGCGGCGCGCGGTACCGGTGCCTGCTGGGCGGTCGTTTGGGAAAAATTTCGCTTCATGATGTTCGGTGTCTATCCGTTTGATCAGCAATGGCGCCCCGCGGTTGTCATCGTTGTTCTGTGCCTGTTGCTGGTTGTTTCAACCTGGCGAGTGCTTTGGAACAGCTCACTGCTGCTCATCTGGGTCATTGGAATCACGACTACGTTCTGGCTGATGGGCGGCGGACTCGGGCTTGTCCCAGTGCGAACCGAGCAATGGGGCGGCTTGCCGGTCACCCTGATGCTGGCAATCTTTGGCATTGGCTTTGCGTTTCCGATTGGCATTTTGTTGGCGCTCGGCCGGCGCAGCAAGCTGCCGATCGTACGCTCGCTGTCGGTGATCTACATCGAGGTGGTACGCGGCGTGCCCTTGATTACTGTGCTGTTCATGGCGAGCGTCATGTTCGCACTATTTTTGCCCGAGGGTGTTCGCATTGACCAGTTGTTGCGCGCGCAAGTCGCGATTATTCTGTTCGTTGCGGCTTATCTGGCCGAAGCCGTGCGCGGTGGTTTGCAGGCCGTGCCGAGGGGGCAATACGAAGCGGCCGAAGCGCTCGGGCTGCCCTATTGGAAGATGACCGGTTTGATCATATTGCCGCAGGCATTGCGCATCTCGATCCCACCGATTGTCAACAGCTTCATTTCACTGTTCAAGGACACCTCGCTGGTCGTCATTATCGCAATCTATGATTTTGCCTATGCGGTCAAAAAATCGGTCGAAACCGACTTTGCCTGGAAGAAGTACTTCATTGAGGCGTTCTTGTTTTCAATTCTGGTGTATTGGATTTTTTGTTTTGCAATGTCCCAATACAGCCAGCGGCTCGAGCGCGATCTCGCCCACGAAGCGCGCTGAGTGCTGACTATGACGCTAGCGTGAAACACCACACTAACAATGCCCGGTCGCAGAGGACCTGTACATGAACGCCACAAACCTTGCGCAAATCCCGTCCCTTGCAGGCCCGACGGGTGACCAGACGGGTGACCAGACGGGTGACCAGATCCCGGCGATTCGAATTGAGCAGATGAACAAATGGTTTGGTCAGTTCCATGTGCTCAAGGATATCAATCTGACGGTTCGCAAGGGCGAGCGCATCGTGATTTGCGGACCCTCGGGTTCTGGCAAATCGACGCTGATCCGCGCGATCAACCGGCTTGAAGTACATGAGCAAGGCCGCATTTCTGTCAACGGCATCGAGATGACGGACAAGCTGCGTAATATTGACGAGATACGCTCCAATGTCGGCATGGTCTTCCAACACTTTAACTTGTTCCCGCACTTGACTGTGCTCGATAATTGCACGACGGCTCCGATTTGGGTCAAGCGCCAGCCGAAGGCGCAGGCTGAAGCGGCAGCGCGCAAAATGCTCGAGCGGGTGCATATTGCCGAGCAGGCCGACAAATTTCCAGGTCAGCTTTCAGGCGGCCAGCAACAACGGGTTGCGATTGCGCGCGCACTGTGCATGAATCCCTCGATCATGTTGTTCGACGAACCCACTTCGGCACTCGACCCCGAGATGGTCAAGGAAGTGCTCGACACGATGATCATGCTGGCGCGCGAGGGCATGACCATGATCTGCGTGACACATGAAATGGGATTTGCGCGCGCGGTTGCTGATCGGGTGATTTTTATGGATAAGGGCGAAATTGTTGAACAGAACTCGCCGGACGAGTTTTTCAGTAATCCGCAGAATGAACGCAGCAAGCAGTTTTTGAGTCAGATCCTCGACCGATAGGAACGGCAAATCATGAGTCGAGTCATTCACCGGCACCTGCACAAAGCCTATCCGAGCGCCACCGGCTCGTCCGGTATTTTGATTACCGATAACACCGGCAAGCAGTACATCGATGCGTCCGGCGGTGCCGCTGTGTCCTGTCTCGGGCATGCCCATCCGGATGTGTTGTCCGCCATGCATCGCCAGATTGATCAGTTGGCGTATGCGCACACCAGTTTTTTTACGACCGAGGTTGCCGAGGAGTTGGCCGATCATTTGGTTAACCATGCACCAGCCGGACTGGGGCATGTGTACTTTGTGTCGGGCGGATCCGAGGCGGTTGAGGCGGCACTCAAAATGGCGCGGCAATATTTCGTCGAGATTGGCCAGCCGCAGCGCTGCCGTTTTGTCGCGCGCCGGCAGAGTTATCACGGCAATACGCTGGGCGCATTGGCGGTGGGCGGCAATCTCTGGCGACGCCAGCAGTTTGCGCCCTTGCTGATTGACGTGACCCATGTTTCGCCGTGTTACGAATACCGTGACCGGCTCGGCGATGAATCCGCCGAGCAGTATGGAGAACGACTGGCGCTCGAGTTGGAGCAGACCTTGCAATCGCTTGGTCCGCAAACCGTGATTGCATTTGTCGCCGAGACGGTGGGCGGCGCAACTGCCGGTGTGCTGGCACCGGTGCCGGGTTACTTCAAGCGAGTGCGGGAGGTCTGCGATCGGCATGGTGTATTACTGATTCTCGATGAAGTCATGTGCGGAATGGGGCGCACCGGCTCCTTGCATGCCTGCCAAGCCGAGGGCGTCAGCCCGGATCTGCTGGTGATTGCCAAAGGACTCGGCGGCGGCTATCAGCCGATTGGTGCGGTATTGGCGGCCAACAAGATTGTTGAAGCGTTCAGCCACGGCACCGGATTTTTTCAGCATGGGCATACCTATCTGGGCCATCCGGTGGCCTGCGCGGCGGCGCTGGCCGTTCAAAAAGTCATTCAGCGCGACAACCTGCTTGATAACGTGAACGCGCAGGGCGAATATCTGCACGCGCAACTGACTCGCTGCTTCAGTGAACATCGACATGTCGGCGATATTCGCGGTCGTGGCCTTTTTCGGGCAATTGAACTGGTTGCTGATCGACCCCGCAAGACCCCATTTGATCCGGCCAAAAGTCTGCATGCGCGAATCAAGCAAAATGCGATGGATCGTGGCCTGATGGTTTACCCGATGGGTGGTACGATCGATGGCAAACACGGTGACCACGTGCTGATCGCACCGCCGTTTATCGTCAATGCGCGTGATATCGATGTCATAGTCGAGCGCCTGAGCGCAGCACTTGATGCCGCAATTGCTACGCTGGTCTGAATTATTGTTATCGTTTGTTTGCCAACCATCTCAAAAGTACAGTGAGTCCTGAAATGTCCAACACCCGAATATTCATCAAAGCTTCGCGCTGGCTGCCGAGCATTGCAGCGACGGCGGCGCTCGCCGTTACCGCCATCAGCCTATGCGGCAGCGGTGCCGCGCAGGCGCAACAGAAGTTCGTAACGGTCGGTACGGGCGGCGTGACCGGGGTCTATTACGCCGCTGGCGGCGCGATCTGCCGTCTGGTCAACAAGGATCGCGCTAAGCACGGCATCCGTTGTTCAGTTGAGTCGACCGGCGGTTCGGTGTTTAACGTCAACACCATCAAGATTGGTGAATTGGATATCGGCTTTGCTCAATCTGATGTCCAGTTCAACGCGGTAAAAGGACTTGGGCCGTTCAAGGATTCCGGTGCCTACGGTGACTTGCGCGCAGTGTTCTCGGTGCACCCTGAACCCTTCACCGTACTCGCCCGCAAGGAAGCCAACATCAAGAGCTTTGCCGACTTCAAGGGTAAACGATTCAACGTCGGCAACCCGGGTTCCGGCACTCGTTCGTCGCTAGAAGAACTGATTGCCTCATTAGGTTGGAAATTATCTGACTTCGCGCTCGCCGCCGAGCTAAAAGCCGACGAGCATGGACCCGCCTTGTGCGACGGCAAGATCGATGGTTTTTTCTACGGCGTCGGGCATCCCTCGGCCAACATTCAAGACCCGACCACTTCGTGTGGTGCCAAGCTGATTTCGATTGCCGGTCCGCAGGTTGAAAAGCTGATCGCCGACAAACCTTACTATGCTCAGGCGACTATTCCAGGGGGTATGTATCCCGGCAACCCGGATCCGACCCAGACCTATGGGGTACTGGCGACCGTCGTTGCCTCGTCGAAAGCGCCCGCCGATACCGTGTATCAAGTGGTGCGCGCGGTGTTCGAGAATTTCGAGGAATTCAAGAAGCTGCATCCGGCCTTGGGTGTGCTAAAACCGGAGAGCATGGTCAGGGACGGATTATCGGCACCGTTACACGAGGGCGCGGTGCGCTACTACAAGGAAAAGGGCTGGATCAAGTAGTCGATCCACCAGCCCCTCGAGCCGCTCCTCAAACTCCTCAGCGCGATCACGATGCTCTCAGCCGCCGATAATAAGTTGCTCACCCGCACAGGTGCGGGTACAGCCATGGGCGAGTATTTTCGCCGCTACTGGCAGCCAGTGGCCTTGTCGCAGCAACTGCCGGAAAACGATGGCCCGCCGATTCGGCTGAAAATTTTGGGCGAGGAACTGATTGCCGTACGTGATCAGGCGGGGCGAGTCGGGTTGCTGGATTCCCGCTGCGCGCACCGCAGTGCCGATCTTTTTTTCGGGCGCAACGAAGAAGGTGGAATTCGCTGTATTTACCATGGCTGGAAGTACACGCTCGATGGCATCTGCGTCGAGATGCCGAATGTACCGTCAGGCTCGGCTTACCACGGCAACACGGCGATCAAGGCGTATCCGACGCGTGAATTCGGCGATGTCATCTGGGCCTATATGGGACCGCCCGCACAGATGCCGCCGCAGCCACCCGGACTGGAGTTCGCTCGGGTGCCCGCCGACCACCGGTTTGTGACCAAGCGTCTGCAGCAATGCAACTGGGCTCAGTCGATGGAAGGCGCGCTCGACACGGCGCACTTCTCGTTTCTGCATATGCCGGCGCCGGCCTTGGTCAAAAATGACATGATGACCGCGGCCGCAGATGAGCGACGTATCGGCTGGTTGCGCAATGATCCGCTGCCGCAGTTCAAGATCATCGATCATGAAGTCGGTTTTGTCATCGGCGGCTCACGCCACGCCGACACCGATGAGCTTTACTGGCGGATTACTCAGTTCATGTTGCCGGCGCATTCCGTGACCCCTTCGGCGATGCCCGGTGAAACTTATTACGGCTATACCTGGGTGCCGATCGATGATGAATCCTGCTGGATTTATGTCTACGCCTGGCACCCCGAACGTCCGCTGCCGGCCGACGAGCTGCTGCGCTATCAGCAGGGCGGGTTCGGGCAGTTCGCCGAACTCGGTCCGGATTATGTTCCGATTCGCAATCGCGGTAACGACTATCTGATTGATCGTGACGAACAAAAGCACCGTTCGTTCACCGGCGTGAAAGGGATTGCCGAACAAGATGCCATGGCGCAGGACAGCCAGGGGCTGATCGTTGATCGGACGCGTGAGAAACTGTCGCCGACCGACGTCGCCGTGGTGCGCTTTCGCCGAGTCATGCTGGAGGCTGCGAAGGCCTTGCAAGCGGGTAAGGAGCCGGTCGCAGCACGGCTCGATGCGCAGTACTGCCTACGTGCCGGCGGCGCGATAGCGTCCATTATGTTGCCGTTCGATGAGGTCATGATTCAACGTTTTGGAACACGGTCAGGGAGACCGCCATGAATGTAGCGCATTGGCTGGGCCGCTTGTTGATGTCCGTTGGTATGTCGGTTGGTATGAAGGTTGGAATGTCGGTTGGCATGACGCTGGCCATGACCGTCAACCCAGTTCATGCGCAAGATTATCCGGTGCGACCGATCACCGCGATCGTTCCGTTCTCGGCGGGCAGCGCCAGTGACGTGGTGGCGCGCCTGGTGCTTGAACGGATGGGCGTTGCGATGGGTCGCCCGTTCGTGGTCGATAACCGGCCGGCCGCTGGTGGCAACGTCGGCACGCAGGCGGTGGCGCGCGCCGCACCCGATGGCTACACCATCGTCATGAGTACGTCAGGACCGCTGGTCGTGAACCCGATCTTGAATCCAAATTTGGGCTACGATCCTGCGCGCGACCTGCAGCCGATTTCGCTCTACGCCAGCCTGCCCAATGTGGTGGTGGTCAGTGCCAAGTTACCCGTCAATTCGCTCAACGAGTTGGCCGACTATGCCCGCAAGAATCCGGGTGTTCCCTATGGCTCGGTCGGCATAGGCAGTTCACAACACCTGGCGGGCGCATTCTTCGAGCAAATCGCTGCGGCGCAAATGACCCATATTCCATATCGGGTGACCGCTCAACTGGTGGTCGATCTGATTTCCGGACAGGCACCGGTGAGCTTTCAGTTGGTACCCAATGTATTGGCGCAAATCAATAGCGGCCAGGTGCGGGCGTTGGCCGTTGCTCATGAGCGTCGCTTGCCGGCGTTACCGAATGTGCCCACCGCTGCACAAGCCGGCGTGCCCGATTTTGCGTCGGCCGCCTGGTTCGCTTTTCTGGCACCGAGCGGCACACCGAAGCCGATCATTGAACGCTTGCATCGCGAAATTGTGGCGGCGATTGCCGATCCCGCGTTACGTGCCCGCTTCACCGAGATCGGTGTCGAGCCAATGGCTTCGACGCCCGAGGAGTTAGGCCGCCACATGGTTGCTGAGACCGTTAAGTGGCGGGCGATTATTTCGAAGGCCGGTATCAAGCTCGAGAACTAAGCGCCATGACGCGCCACTATTCGAATCGAGACCGTGCATTCGATTTGGGTGTTCTGCCTACCGAGTTACTGACTCGTGATGCGAATGCACCGACCGAGCAGGCGGTACAACCGGGCGACCCGCAGCCGAGCGGACCGGCAGCGATCCGTTTGGTGTTGCCCGAGTATCTGGCCTTGTATCGCCAATACCTGGACGGCGAAGTCGCGTCAGCTCGGGCACCGCTACCGGATGATCGTTCGATTCGCAGCGCCAATCTGAAGGCGTCGGCATTTTTTCTGGATGCGACGCTGGCCGGTATCTGCGCGTTGCAGGCCGATGATTTTTCTGGACCATCGGAGCATCAATTTGCATTGGTCTTTCTGATCGAGTTCGGCCGCGAACCGGCACTCGGTGAGCCAGGTGCGGCGTGGATTCACGGCAGTAACGCCGATTGGACCGATCTACGTTGTGCCGAGCTTGCGGTGGTGCTGGCGGGCTACATTCGAGCGCTCGGTTGGTCGGCACGTGGTCAGTTCGGTACTGCTGCCGGCGTCGGTAAGCTAGAAGTATCGCTCGAAACGCTCGCGCAAAGAGCTGGCCTGGTGCTGGCGGTTAACGGCGAGTTGCGCGCACCAATGCTCGAGCGCGGCTTTCGACTCGGCGTGGTGACAACCGACTTTCCCCTAGCGATCGATTTGCCTCTGGCCGCCGGCCACAGCCTTGGATGGCCGAGCCATGACGCCTACCTGGGCAAGATGGGCACTCGACCCGGCTGGCAGCAGGCACAACTGGCCAGACGAGCGCTGCATCTGGGGCGTTATCCAATGGAAACCATCAAGCGGGTGGCACAACCGACCACGCTGATCCTGCGCGACGAGATCCAAAGGGTTCCGAAACGCGCCGAGTTTTTTGTGCGTGCGCTGGCCGGCGATCTGGGTGAACGGCCGCAACGTGAACGTGGCCGATTCGCGGTCAAGCATCCGCTTGCCTGGGCGATGACTCCGTTGATTCGTAACCTGGTTCCGCTGCAAGGCACGCGCGAGCCACTGGCATCGGATCGGCAACTGCCGAGCGCGTTTGCCGATGCCAAGGCTAATACCGAGGCGATCAAGGCACTCGGCTATTTTCTCGGTGCCGACCTGGCGGGTATTTGTGAAGCTGAACCCTGGATGTATTACTCGCATGACGAGGTTCAGGGCCTGCCGATCGACGCCTATCACCGCTATGCGGTAGTCATGCTGATCGACCAGGGTTTCGAGACCATGGAAGGTGCATCCGGCGATGATTGGATCTCCGGTGCCCAATCGATGCGCGCTTACTTGCGCGGTGCAATGATTGCCGGTGTCATGGCCGCTCATTTTCGTCGTCTCGGATTCTCGGCCCGTTCGCACAGCAATGCTCATTCCGAACTGTTGCATATTCCGGCGGTATTGATGGCGGGGCTCGGTGAGTTATCGCGGATTGGTGAGCTGGTTCTGAATCCATTTATCGGTCCGCGTTCGAAGTCGGTACTGTTCTCGTGCAGCCTGCCGCTGGTTGCCGATCAGCCGATCGATTTCGATCTGCAGGCGTTTTGTAATCAATGTAACAAGTGCGCCCGGGAGTGCCCGTGTAACGCGATTCCCTATGGCCCGAAGGTCATGTTCAACGGCTACGAAATATGGAAGCCGGACGTCGAGAAGTGTGCGAAGTATCGACTGACCAATATGAAGGGATCGGCCTGTGGCCGCTGCATGAAAATGTGTCCGTGGAACCGTGAAGAAACCGTCGAATGGGAACAGACCATGCGCCTGGCCATCGAAGTGCCCGAGGCTCGCGCGGCGATCATTGCCAATGATGATTCAGATGGTGGCGGTTTACGTAATCAGATCAAACGCTGGTGGTTCGATCTTGAAATTGTTGAAGGTGTTGCGATCAAACCAGTGGCAGGCAGCAATCAGCGCGATCTGACATTCGGGCGCTCGCAGAAGTTGGCGACCGAGCAGAAGCTGGCGTTCTTTCCGCCCGGCTTGGCGCCGCGCGGTGGCACGACGATTCATGAGATCGTCAGGCTGGATCGATCAGCCGGATTACGCGCTTATGCTGAGGCTGAGACGCCGGAACAGGCGCGCGCTCGCACTCGCCGCGCCGACGGCGACTGAAGCGGAGGCGATTGCACGGACGCCATTGATCAAGCGCTAGATCGTGATCAATCGAAAGAAGATGATCAAACGAACGACGATCATCAAACGCGAGTCAGCGATTAGTCCAGCGTGATCTTCGCCTGCCGAATGATGTCGCCGAGCCGCTTTTCCTCGCTGCTCCTGAACGCGGTGGCGTCGGGCGACGACATCCAGGTCGCAGTTGCGCCCCGCTCCAGGAAGTCCTGCTTCAGACTTGTGCTTTCGAGCGCTTGTTTCGAGAACATCGAGATCCGTTCGAGCACGGCAGGGGGCAGGCCCGCCGGTGCGGCCAGCGACGTCCAGGAGCTGACATCGAATCCGGGCAGAAACTCGGACAAGGCCGGTATGTCGGGCACGACCTGACTGCGCGCCGCACTGGTGACGGCGAAGCCTTTAACCTTGCCGGGTTTAAATTGAGCCAGCGCGCCAGGGATATTGTCGAACATCAAGTGCACCTGGCCACCGATCAGATCGACCATCGCCGGTGCTGCGCCGCGATAGGGGACATGAACCAGATCGACCTTGGCGAGCAACTTGAAAAGTTCACCCGACAGATGAAGCGTTGTGCCCAGTCCGGCCGATGCGTAAAAATACTTGCCCGGATTGCGCCGCAGCAGCTCGATCAACTCGGGTACCGTATTAACGGGCAGACCCGAGAATCCGATCAGGAAATTTGGCAAGGACCACAAGTTCGTGATGAAGGTAAAGTCTTTGGCGGCATCGAACGGTAATTTGCCTGCCTTCAAGGTCGGCGAAATCGCATGCGAGGCAATGCCACCGAGCCCAAGCGTATAGCCATTCGGCTCCGAGCGCGCGACTGCCTCAACACCGATATCACCACCGCCACCGCCGCGATTTTCCACCACAAATTGCTGGCCAGTCAGCTCACTCATCTTCACGCAGAACAGGCGCGACAAGGTGTCAGTCGCGCCACCCGCCGGAAATGGATTGATGTAGCGAACCGGTCGCACCGGCCAGGCGGCTTGTGCGCGTGACTCGCTGCCGATCACGAATGGCGCAGCCAGCAGTGCCGCCACGGGCTTCAGTGCCCGGCGTCGGGTCGGGCTGGTTGGCGCTTTTTGAGATACTGTCATGACTTTTTCCTCCTTGGGTATTCGTTTTGTCGCAAGCATACGCGATTTGCCTGCTGACGGGTCCTCAAAAGCCAATCCTCCTGGTGTGTTGTACTCGTTAGCCGTCTCGGCGATCAGTTAGAGTGACGTTCTTGATTAACCGGGGATGCTATGAACAGTTCGCACAACCCGCTCGTCAGCGGTACATTTGAAATTCAGGCGCAAGAGCGGGTGGTATTTGGTCAACCGGTGGCCAAGGTTTTGCGAAGCGAAGTCGAACGACTCGGTGCTACCCGTGTGATGGTCACCTCCGGTCACTCCTTATCGCGTCTGGCCGATGGTCCGCTGCAGTGGGTTGAGCGAGCGCTCGGCGCGCGCCATGCCGGCACGTTCACCAACATTCGTGCGCATAGCCCGCGCGAAGATGTCATCGCCGGTGCGGCGGCGGCGCGCGCCTGTGGTGCTGACTTGCTGGTGGCGGTCGGCGGCGGTTCAGTCATTGATGCGAGCAAGGCTATGCTGATGTGCTTGTGGCTGGGTCTGGACAGTGTCGCTGCGATGGAGCCGTTTCGCACTGGCCTGTCGCGCGCGGTGAGCCGAGCAATTGTGGCACCGGGCAGCGCCATTCGATTGGTGACGGTATCCACCACGCTGTCGGCCTCCGAGTTCAATCCGAGTGCCGGTGTGACCGATGCCAGTCGCAAAGCCAAGCAATCCTACCGACATCGATTGCTGGTGCCGCAAGTGGTCATTCTGGACCCAGCAGCGACCCTTGACACACCGAACGGATTGCTGTTCTCAACCGGTATCCGCTCGGTCGACCATGCAGTAGAAAGTTATTGCGCGCCGCGCGCCAATCCGGCGACCGAAGTGCTGTCCTTGCAGGGCTTGCGATTACTGTCGCGCGCCTTGCTGGACATCAACCAAGATGCCTCTGATCTGCGCGCCAGGAACGAAGCGCAATTGGGTATGTGGCAGGCGATCGCGGCCTCGGTTGCCGGTGCCGGTACGGGTGCCAGTCACGGTATCGGCTATGTGCTGGGTGCCGGCTACAACGTAGCGCATGGTCATACCTCGTGTGTCATGTTGCCGGCGGTGATGCGCTGGAACGCCGCCCATAATGGCGATCGACAAAAGGCGCTGTCGCAAGCAATGGGGTCGGGCGGGCGCGCGGCTGCGGATCTTGTCGCGGGCTTGATTGAGCAGCTTGGGCAACCTGCAAATCTACGTGCTGTCAATGTTTCGCGAGACGATTTTGGCCGAATCGCCGAGCGCGCAATGGAGTATCCGGCCGTGCTGGCCAATCCGCGACCGATCCGCTCGCCGGCCGATGTACGCGAGATTCTCGAGCTGGCCTGGTAGTTGGAACATTTTGAACGGCCCAAGTAATCGAAATAAGCAATTGAAATAAGCAAACGGAGCT
>JANORY010001138.1:0-2918 GCA_031415535.1 Burkholderiales bacterium
GCCGAGGCCGACCAGAACGATGTTGACACCCTGCTGACCTTGCTGTCAGTGGCCGGCGTCAACTACATCATGGGGGTGCCCGGATCGGACGACATCATGCTGAACTATCAGTCGACTTCTTTTCATGACGCGCTTTATGTACGCAAAGTGTTGGGCCTGCGTTGCGCGCCGGAATTCGAAGACTGGCTGCACAAGATGGGCATCGTTGAGCGGGGAACACCGGCCAGGCCAAGCGGCAAACTGCCCGCTGCTTTTGCGCAAGCCCTGGCGCGATTGCAATGAGTTCGCTTGGCACGCCACTTCAGAACAATCAGGACAATCAAGACAATCAGGACGAACTCGCAGCTACAGTTGCGGACAGTTGGCGAGTCCTGCGTCAGTTGACCAACGCGAGGATTGCGCTGGGACGCGCCGGCGGCAGTCTGCCCAGCAAACCGCAACTTGAGTTTCAACGCGCCCATGCCCAGGCACGCGACGCGGTACATCATCCGCTGAATGTCGAATTCGTGAAGAGTGCGATCGAGCGTTTGAACCTACCGGTTTTTTGCGTGGACAGCGCGGCTGCCAATCGACGAACCTACTTGCAGCGCCCGGATCTTGGGCGACGGTTGAACGCGGACTCGAGAAATTTGCTGGCGCAGCAAGGCGGGCGCAACCAAGAGCCACCTGATCTGGCCATCGTGGTGGCCGACGGTCTGTCGGCGCTGGCGATCGAGACCAACGCGCCACGTTTCCTGGCCGCGCTGTTGCCGCGTCTGAATGCCCAGGGAATCAGTCATGCGCCGATTGTGCTCGTCGAGCAAGGCCGGGTGGCCATTGCCGACGAGATCGGTGAACTGCTCGGCGCTCGCATGGTGGCCATTTTGATCGGCGAGCGGCCAGGCTTGAGTTCGCCGGACAGCATGGGCATTTATCTGAGCTGGCAACCGAAGGTAGGACTGCAGGATTCGGCTCGCAACTGCCTGTCGAACATTCGTCCGCAAGGCATGAGTGATGCCGTGGCCGTCGAGAAGTTCATGTATCTGCTGACCGAGGCCCGGCGAAGAAAACTTACTGGCGTGGCGCTGAAAGATAAGACCGCATCGAACCAGGTTCGCGGCGAGGAACCGGGGCGCAGGTTCATCCTGTAGCGAATGGGCTGCAACAGGCATTTTCTGCACGTCGGGGCGGCCCATGATGCCACTCTCGGTGACGACCAAGCGATCGGCCGGGATGTTCGCCAGCAAGGCGAAACGTACCTGGCCGATAACGAAAGCGATTCGGACGAGGCCGCCACGTTCAAGCGTTTGCAGGCCGCAGCCTGTACTTACCGCATAGCATTCGATCGAGAGTTGCCGGTACGCTCGCAATATTCGTTCCGGAGAGCGTCCAATTCCCGATCCAGGCGCACGCTCAAAGCCATGCTGAGAAGCTGTAAGAAACATTAATAATAAACGTATCACGTGCTAATTGATTCTGCCAGTCTTTTCAGGCCTCAATTGCCGACTCCGAATAGCCATTAATCGTAAAATTCGAACACCTAAAACCAATCATCAACTCTCAAGAAAAACTTGAACAGGTAAACGTCCATGATCATCTGCCAACTGACTGACATGCATATTCGCGCACCTGGTTCGCTGGCCTATGGTCGGGTCGATACCAACCGGTTCTTCAACGCTGCGATCGATGAGCTGGCTGCACTAAGTCCCGTACCCGACGTGTTCGTGTTGACCGGTGACCTGACCGACTTCGGCCGGGCCGACGAGTACGCGAGCTTGGCCGAGGGGGTAGCGAGGCTCGGTAAACCCACTTACCTGCTGCCCGGCAATCATGATGAACGACTCTCACTTCGCAAGGCTTTTCCGACCCACGAGTATCTGCACAGCGCTATGCCTTTTATTCAGTATCGGGTCGATCTGGGCGATCTGGTGCTGATTGCGCTCGATACGGTGGTGCCCAAACACGGCCACGGCGAACTCGACGCCGCCCGACTCGATTGGCTGGCTGATCAACTCGATCATCAGGCTCAGACCGTCATTGCCATGCATCATCCGCCGTTTCAATGCGGCGTCGAACCTATGGACAAGCTCGGTTTACTGAAAGGCGCGGCCGAACTTGAAGCACTGCTGCGCGGCTATACGAACATTGAACGCATCATCTGCGGCCACTTGCATCGCAGTATCCAGGCGCGATTCGCCAATACCGTCGCCTCAACCTGTCCGAGTCCCGCGCATCAGGTGACGCTGGACCTGAAGGCCGGTGCGCCCTCGAGTTATCGCTTCGAGCCGCCCGGCTACCAATTGCATGTTTTGGTCAATGGCCGACTGATCACGCACACGGCCGTCTTCGGACAATACAAAGGGCCCTACCCGTTCTTCAGCCCCGACGGAACGATGCTCGACGGCGCAGTTTCCTAGTTTGGTGTTCACGCTGATTGATGCGAAAGACCGCACTTGCCGTTCGTAGAACCCAGCGAAACACTACACCAGGGTCGGGCCAGCCAGCAGCCCGCGCAAGCTCGCGATGGTAGCCAGCGGTTGATCGAGCATGACATGATGATTGGCCTCGGGAATCTCGACAAACGCGCTGCCGGCAGGGGCCAGGCTGCGCATGTAG
Source organism: Burkholderiales bacterium (assembly GCA_031415535.1). Lineage (GTDB taxonomy): Bacteria > Pseudomonadota > Gammaproteobacteria > Burkholderiales > Burkholderiaceae_E > JANLTP01. Next base: position 2,596 of record JANORY010001138.1, read on the forward strand.
TCGACCACCCGCGCCGGCATGAGTTGCGATTGTGCGCCCCAGACCACTGCGACCGGACACTGCACGCCGCGCAGATCAGCCGACGAATCACTTTGTCCGTAGTGCTTCCAGAGAAACGGATCGAAGCGCCAGGTGAAGCCACCGGTCGGGTTCGACGGATCGGCTGGCATTTCGCGAATCGAGCCACGGGCGATGTAATCAACGATATACAAATTTTCGCAAGGCTGCTCCGGCGCCAGTCGAAACCGGGCGAGCGCATCGACCAAGGTCGGATACACCCGATGCGGTCGGCGTTCGCGCGCCGGGTCACGCGGCGACTGGCG
>JANORY010001139.1:0-1177 GCA_031415535.1 Burkholderiales bacterium
GGCGAGCGGAGCCATCCGAATCAAGCCGTCGCAGGGGATTTTGCCAATGACGTTCAGTTGGCTGCACGTCCAATCAGGCGCGACGGGCAGCGGGCCGATTACCGATTTGACGGCGTACACGACCATCTCGAATCTGATTCCGGGAGCCTATTGGGTGACGGTCACGGCGGCCAACGGGCTGTCGGTGGCGAAGGTGCTGGGCGTGCCGAATGCGGCAGTTATCTCGTTGACAATCAACGTGTTGAGTGATTTTAACGGCTTCGCGGTGCGCTGTTCGGGCAGCTTCGATGGCCAGGCGGAGGCCGTTTTTTCAGGCGGCAATCCGCCAATGAATTTTGCCTGGGGTGGGGGAGTGGCCAACCCTTCGCCAACCGCGGACGCGCTGCCCGCCGGGCCGATTTCCGTCATTTTGACCGATGCGAACGGCTGCACGGCAACGGCTTCGACACCGCTCGCCGGGCCGCCGCCGATTGAATTTTCCGTTTCTGTTTTGAATGAAAAATGCGCGGGCCAGGCCAATGGTCGCCTCGAAATCGGGCAGCCATCGGGTGGGGTGGGGCCGTTCCTTTTCAGTTTTGACGGCGGCGTTTTTGGTTCAAAAACGGTTTTCGAGCCACTTGCGCCCGGCCAATTTTTCATTGAAACGGAAGACGCGAACGGCTGTCGCGACTCGCTGACGGCCACCATTTCGCCGGGCGCGGCGGGGTCGTTTGCGCTGCCGATTGATTCGGCGACCATTTTTGAGGGCGACACGTTGCGGGTGCCGTTCGGGTTGCCGATTGGCTTCATTTCCTGGTCGCCGCCGAATTGGGTGAGCCTCGATTCAACGGGGCAGGCGGCGGTTTTTTTCCCGAAATCGACGCGACTTTATCGGGCGACGCTGACCGATTCGGCGGGCTGCCCGCTGACCGATGAGCTGTTCATCCGGGTGCGGCATCGGCGCGATTTTTACGCGCCGAACGTGCTGTTGCCCGGCTCCGGCGCGAACGGGAATTTCACGATTTTCAGCGGCGGCGGCGTGGCTGAAATTGAGCGGCTGCAAATTTTTGACCGCTGGGGCGAGGCTGTTTTCAGTCGCTCGCATTTTCAGGCAAACGACCCCTCGCTCGGCTGGGATGGCTCGTTCAAAAAGGAAAAAACAGGGCCGGGCGTATTCGTCTGGGTGGCTGAAATTCGG
>JANORY010001140.1:0-6846 GCA_031415535.1 Burkholderiales bacterium
GCTATCGTTACATTTTTTATCTGAATCGATCCGCTCAAGCGAGACGTTCGGGCGATCGACGACGTGGGGATCGATGCCAAATTGTGATCAATCAATTCGACGTGCTGGGACTACCTCTCGCCGCCCGACTGTGTACAGCACTGATGCGGTTTTTGAGGGAGGCAAGCCAATGCGGGTAGTCCGCTGGGGCGGTAAGCGCGCGCTTATTTGCCATAACCGAGACCTTTCAGGTTCGCCTTACTGGCCTGCGCCAGCTTCGCAGACTCCGCAAACTGGGATTGCAGCTCAGCGGCGAGGCGCGACATCTTCTCATCGCCCGGCTCCCCTACGCTGGTGGCGGTGAGTTCAATCGTGGCGATAAGGTCGATCAATTCGTCGATGCGCAGCTTATCTAGACCCACGCGGGCGTAGTCCTTCGGAAGCACGCCCTTCAAGCGCGGGTTGTCGCGCTCGATCGCGACCATCGCGTCGTTGTCAACGTTCCTGCAGATTCTTGACTGCTTGGCGCTGGACTGCAAATGGGGCAAGCGCACTTTGGCGGGCACCCAGAAAAGGTTGAAGGCTTTGCATTCGCCCGGGTCTTCGGCGTAGGTGCCGTCGTAGTCACCTTGGCCCGAAAGCGGCTTGTCGGCGGTGAGCCAGAGCTTGGCCTCGAAGCCGATCGTGGCAGAGGACTGACCAGAGGCTTTGGCGGATTTGGGGCGGGCCATGCAGATTCTTCTGAACATTGGTTCTATAGATCGTTTCAGCGCGAAAGTTGCGCTGATTATCGCGACGTAGTTTCGGGCGTGAGCAATTTGACGCTAGGAAAGTAGGTCGAATCGCGGCGCGAATCACGAGTCAGTAACGCCAGATTCGAAGCCGCTGCGTCGGCACCGATAAAGAAATCCGCCAGCATATTGCTTTTTGTGCCGCCTTGTCCGCGAAAGCGTGCAAGGGCTTTGCCGGCCAGGAACAAGGCCGGTCGAGGCAGTTCGATTGATCCAATTTGCATTTGCTCCAGGCTCCGTTCCAGCGCTTCAACCGTGGAAAATGTCAACGACAACTCAACGTAAATAATGGGATTAATCACCAACTGATGCATCTTTGACTGGGCGCGCAATTGGCCAACTGACCACTCGGCCCACTGCTCGTCGTCGGTCAGCACATCGATCAGTATATTGGTGTCGACCAGCAGCATCAGTCCGGGAACGAAGCAAGGCCATCAGTTCATCGGTCTTCCATTTGACGTCGGCTTTGCCGCGAGCGGCTTCGAACCGGTCGGGCTTGCGGGCGCGACGCACGCCGAATTTTTGAATCACGACATCGCCGTCGCGATTCACCGCGAAGTCCACCGCGCAGCCAGGCGACAAATCCAAGGCGTCCCGGATTCGTTTCGGGATGGTGACTTGGCCTTTGCTGGTCAAGGTGGTCGGCATCGCGCCCTGCAAAAAGTATTCAATTGCAGTCATAAACGTAACAAAATGAACGGGCGCAACCGGGGGTCTGACCAAGGCCATTGCGTTCACGTCAAAAGCTCCACTGCCGGCAGTTTGGTGGAGCGAACATCGCAAGCCAGGAAACGACGTCGCCCCAGGTGTGCCGCGCAAGCGCTGCGCAGGCAATCAGCAAAGTCGACACCAGCGTGTTGTACCTGGAAATAGAGTCCCTCTTCTACGGTTGGTGGACGTTCGAACTCGACATCGAGTCATCGCTCAGCTCGTCGAGCGGCGCGAGTTTGCTACCAGCCAATGGGTGCAAGTCGTTCTTGCACAAGTGACCATGCCGCAAGCTGATGTCGCAAAGCGGTTGTAGTCAAGTCCACTTGCCGGCCTCAGGCATCCAAGTCGCGGTAGCGTCGCTTTGTGTTGCTGCCACCTGGGTCGGCGGCCAAAGTAGCAAGTCCAACATCGAAACTGTGGCGGTCAATGGGCCAGCGGTTATGCGGTTCTTGCTCAAAAAAGCCTGCCACTGGCGCACCTTTGCGGGATCTTCACTAAATTGGCGGGTCAGTGCCAGCGGGCGCAGCGTCGGCAGCGTCGTGTTCCTTCTGGCAAACGTTGCGGTGATGGCGCGGACCAAGATGGCGCCATCTAACTCAGTGCGGCGACTGATCACCGCAAGGTCGTAGAAGTCTTTCATGCGACTATTGGCCTGGCCGAGCATCACCATGGCCTGGTACTTTTCGGCGATTACGCTGTAGACGGGATAGACGCGCAGCACCGGGGCCTGAAAATCTTGCAGGAGCACCGGAAAGACGAGCTTCGCTGCCGCCGGTGTTACAGCATCACCAAAGCCCACGTCGATCTGTAACGCACAACGTGCGGAACCGAGCCGTGCACTTAAATTGATGCGCGTACCGCCGTAAGTGCCCTCTTCCCGAATTGCACTGGCACGCACGGATTGGGGATCGAACCTAATGCCGTCGCCCAAGTTCATCGCAGCGATGTCACGGAATGTGCCGATCAGGTGGTCGGCATCGTTCTGGCCGAAGCCCAGCAAATCGGCATCGCGCGTTGGGCGGTGCGGATCGTCGTACCAAAGCACAAACAACAAGGCACCTTTTAGCAAAAACCGGTCAGCATGTGGTGACAGGCTGATGCGACACAACAATCGCTCCAGTGCAAAGCGGTTCAGCAGCAAGTTGTAATTGTCGCCCCGCGCCTTGGCCAAATTCAGCAGCCGGGCAAGGATCGACGCGGGCAGATTAATACTCACGTGACTACGATTTCAAGATAAGGTTGCATAACCCTTTCAACCCGATTGATCCGGGCAAAGTGGTTGACCTCTGCCATGGTGATTCTGCGTTGGTGCCATGCGTCCTTAAGGGCTTCCAGCGCTACGTCGAGACCGATCTTGTTACGGAACTTGAAGCAATCAGTCACCGTCTTGGCGACACTGTAGACGCGGATTGGCGCGCCATGCGTGATCACGGTTTCGATACCGTCGCTGTAAGCCGCACCACGCAAGCGAGCGATACGAAGCCTTGGGTAGTCAAGTGCCGGAGTCTGCGAACCCTCCGGCAGGGCGATCCAGACCTCGTGGGGAATCTGAGTGCCAATTTCGTGGAATTGCAGCGCCGACACCAGGCACAACACAGCCTTTGGCACGCGTTGGCAAACCTCCTGTGCAACTTGATACTCAGTGATTTCGACATCGGGCAGGCTGTAGATGCCGCGTGCAACCCGCTGCAGTTTACCGGCCTGGAGCAGGCGGAGCAGAAGCTGAGGCTGCCAGCCTAGGGCGCGCACATCTGCAGCTCGAAGGACACGTCTGTCTCGGGCGAGTTCAAGAATGCGGCCAGACTGACTCATCCGAGCGAGTTTATTATATGCATTACATATTTACAAGTAATCCGTTTTAAACTAGTACAGGGTCACGGCTGGCAGGCGTTCATTCCGATTCAGTAACCAAAACTAGCGTTCCCCGAAGCGCGCAAGTGTTCGTGCCTTTAACTTATGCGCTTCAAGGTCACGATCGCGTGGTTCGGCCGCCGTCACCAGCGACTCGATCAGCTCGCGCGCCGCTGCGGCAACCTGCTCCACGGTCTTCTGAAACGCCGCCTCATTGGCTTTCGACGGCTTTGTAAAGCCGCTAAGCTTTCGGACAAATTGCACCGAAGCGTTACGGATCTCGGCCTCGGTCGCAGGCGGCTGGAAGTTAAACAGCGTTTTGATGTTTCTGCACATAGGGGCCTCGCGGTCAAAGGGTTTAGCGTTAACGCGCAAACTAAAGCAAGGGCGCAAACAAGCGCGCCCCGTTGGCCAGTAGCCTCGGAATAAATCCACCGCTGCGATGCTCGGGCCTGACCAGTTTTGAGCACGCCAAGTCTTGTTCGAACTGTATCGCCAGCTCGGCCGTGATGCCGCGATCGTAAACCGCAACGACCACTTCGAAGTTCAGACGGAAACTGCGGTTATCGATATTCGCCGTGCCAATGATCGCCAGTTCATCGTCAATGATCATGGTCTTCGAATGAATCATGCGCGGTTGGAACTCGTAGACCTCGACGCCTTCCTCGATCACTTCATCGGCGAAGGTTGAGGCAGCGGCCGTCACCAGCTTCGAGTCACCTTCGCGCGGCACAATGATGCGCACATCGACGCCGCGCGCGCGGGCGGTCACCAAGGCAACCAGAATCGGCTCGTCGGGCACGAAGTAGGGTGTGGTGATCCACAGGCGCCGCCGTGCCTGGGTGATGGCGGTAAAGAAGAACCGATGAATATCGGCAATTGCTTCGTCGGGACCTGAGTCGATAATTTGCACCCACGGGCCATCACCCGGCACGAGCTCGGGGAACCAGCGTTCAATATCGGCCGGTGTTTCGATCAGTTTCTGGTCGCGCTGGCTGCTCGTCTGCTGACCCATACCGGCGTACAGCCAATCTTCGAGAAACACCACCTGTAAATCCAGTGCGGGTGCGCCAAGCACTTCCATATGGGTATCGCGCCAGGCAGTGCCGCCCGAAGACGTGCCGGAGTTGCCAGCGCTGACGTTAATGCCGCCGGTAAACGCCTGCTGTCCGTCTATAACCACAATTTTGCGGTGGGTTCGAAAATTCAACATGCCAGGCTTCAGTTTCAACAAGCGTGTCGGGTTGAACTGCCGCACCTGCGCGCCAGCGTCGCGCAGCGGTTGCCAGAACGCTGGTTTGCAGCCTTTCGAGCCGATGGCGTCAACCAGCAAGCGAACCGAAACGCCGGCGCGCGCCCGCTCGGTCAGCAGATCGCGCCAACGTGTGCCGATGACATCGGGCTCGAAAATGTAGTACTCGATATGAATCTGGCGCTGCGCTGCCCGCATGGCCGCCTCGATCGCCGCGTACGTGTCATCACCGCCATCGAAGAGGCGCACGCCGCTGGAGGCGCGCGGCGGCGCGTCGCCCTGGTTGCTGCCTACCCGGGCCAGTGCACTGAGCCATTGCCGGTCGGCCAATCGCTCTGGCATTTCTACGCTCACACTCGGCGTTAAGCGTGCCGCCAGATCGCGCGCCAAAGCGCGGCGCATGCGCCGGCGTTGTAATTTACGTGGTCCGAAGAAGAAATAAACCGCTGCGCCAATGAACGGCAGACTCATGAAACCAATGGTCCAGGCCAAGGTCGCTGATGGCGTTCGGCGCTGCATGACAATAAACAATATGGCACCGAAGATCCAGGCCATGTACAACGCGAACCAGACTTCGCCGGGAACCATGTTTCGGTATTGGTCCAGGATCGTGAGAAAATTATCAATGCTTGAGGATGCTGACGAAAGTAAGGACATGGGCGACCCCGGAAGTCGGCGCAAGTTTAACCGGTTCGCCGCCGCATGAATCCGCTTCGAAAAGCCTGCCTGGAAGCGGCCGCCAGGATCTGGCTCGATCAGCCTAGTTTGGGCCTGCTTGAGACCGCCAATGAAGTACGGGTTGGCATTCGGGGTCAGCGGGGTCAAGGCGGTGCAAGCGGCCCAAGCGGACCGCACAGCAAGGAGTTGCCGGGTGTTGACGCCATTCGAAAATGGTTGATCGATGCAATTGCCAGCGGCGAAATGACCGGACCGATTGACGATCTTCGACGCAACAAAGCGACCCGATCACGTCGCCAGGGTCAATAACCTGCGGTCGTGCTAAGCGCCGATACTCCGATACCAGGCGACACCCGCCGCATCCAGCTCGCGGCTGACTTCGCCGGTGTGCATCAGATAGTTGATACAGGCCACGCTCTCTCCCGTGGCCATGTTCAAGAGGCCCGAGTCCTCGGCGCTGATGCTGCGCGCAAACAGCGCACCGAATACATCAATGGCGCGCTTTGGCTCACGCAGCGATTGACGCAGTCGATTCAGAATGCGTTCCTGCGAATTGATCAGATAATCGATACGTGCGTGCAGACCCCGGAAGCAATCATTGTGTGACGGCAGGACCAGCACATCGTCGGGCACCAGGCGCTTGATTTTGGCCAGCGATTCGAGCCAGTCGCGCATTGGGTTGGCGTCCGGTTCAGTCGGGTGAACCGATACGTTAGACGATATCTTCGGCAGAACCTGGTCGCCGGAGATCAGTACCTTCAGATCGGGGCAATACAGACAGGCATGTTCTGGCGAATGGCCGGTGCCAACCACGACGCGCCAAAGATGTTTGCCAATGCGGATTTCTTCGCCGTCGCTAATGCGGCGGTAGCTGTCCGGCAAGGTATAAATTCGTTTGCCAAAGTTACCGAACCGGGCGCGATAGGCCTCCAGCGACGAATCGTTCCAGCCGGCGCGTTTGTAAAACTGCACACCGTCCTCGGGCGCTTCGCGGCCGGTATCAGCCACCAACAGGCGGCAGTTCAAATATTCAAGTCGGGTGGTCCAGAGGCGGCAATTAAATTTGCGCGTCAGCCAGCCGGCCAGGCCAATGTGGTCGGGATGCATGTGGGTCACAAACACCCGGGTCAGCGGACCTTGGTCGGTCGCTTCGGCGAACATCTTGCGCCAGGCCTCGACGGTTTCGTCGGTGCGCATGCCGGTATCCACCGCCGCCCAGCCGCCGTCATCCTCGATCGCCCACAGGTTGATGTGGTTCAGCACCATCGGCAAGGGCATCCGGATCCAGACCACGCCGGGCACCACCTCAATGGTTTTGCCGGGTTCGGGTCGAACCTCAAACGGGTAGATTAGGGTCGGTTTGTCGAGTTTGTCGACGGCTTCTCGGGTTTCGCTCATCTTCTGATTCTAAGAGCTTCCGCGTTTAATATGGCGGCTCGCCTGCTCGATTGTCCGAACTCGAGTCCTTAACCCCATCTATAGTCCCGTCAGTGATGCCTTATTCACGTTTGCGTAACTCCTCTGTAATCTAGCCTGCAAGCCGCTCAATGCCTACTAACGATACCCTTCTTCGCGCCTTGATGC
>JANORY010001141.1:0-1235 GCA_031415535.1 Burkholderiales bacterium
AGACGGTGTCGGTTGGGATCTGCCCTTGGAGGGTGGCGAAGGCGGGTTTGTCCAGGCGATTACGAAGGCCTTTGAAAGGACCCAGACAGAAGGGCCACAGTGGCGCGAGCAGGTCTACCAGTACGCACTGAAGCGTCTGACCAACGTTGAAATGCTGAAGGCGAACCGAGCCATGTTCCAGAAATTGCTGGCCAGCGATCGACCGTTGATCGGTTTGAATCCTAAATAGCGACCGCCTAACCGGTTCATCTGCCGAAAAAAACTGTTGTACAGATCGCCCAACGGTAAACTCTATGCTGCGAAATCCGACCGATGGGTGACATCTTCGTGAGAATTCGAGATTGTACTTTTGTGGTTCTGACCGCCTTGCTGGCTTGCGGGCAAGGTGAAAGTGCTAGTGAAGTCGATAGCTCAACCAGCGCGCAGACAACCGAAGGTACGGTAAAAACTGCGGCAGTATTGCCGAACTCGAGTCGTGCTTCGGCGGCAGCGAGTACTTCAGGTGCAGCCAGTACTTCAGCCGCGGCCAGCAGTTCAGCGGTGAATGGTAGCCGAAGCAATGTGGTCGCAGAGGACGTTCCGTCGCTTAGTTCGCTAGTTTCTCCTGCCTCCCACTTCACAGTGATTCAGATGCACAGTGTCACTGCGGTGGCGACTCAGGTTGCGGCTCCACAAATTCGTGCAATCCAGTCAGCCGCTGCCCCATTGGCCGGTGTCCCATCGCAGGCCGGCGTGCCGCCGGTAGTCGCCGCGCCGGCGCCCCCAGTGGTCCCGGCACCGCTGGTCGCTGCGGTACCGCCTGCAGTAAGTAGTCCGGTTTCGCCGACTTCAATAAATGTTCGGGACCACGGCGCTATTGCCGATGGAAGCAGCCATCCCTTGTCGGCGCGTTTTGCGACCTTGACGGCCGCGAGAGCGGTCTATCCACGGGCCGAGTCGCTGGCACAAGAGACCGATTTGGTGGCCCTGCAAGCGGCAGTCTTGACCGGGCGATCACTAAGTTTCGGCTCCGGCCACTACGTTCTGGGCACGATAACCCAACCCGGTTACCGTATTGCGGATATTCCGGCCAACAATCTGGTGTATTCGAGCGACGGCGCGATCTTTACCGTGAACACTCAGAATGCCGGAGAATCACGCCTATTCAGTGTCAACGGCAAGAGTGGATTCCGACTTCAGGGAAAATTGACCGTCAACGAAACGGGCAGTAACTTCTTCCCCGTGATGGTGAACAG
>JANORY010001142.1:0-5470 GCA_031415535.1 Burkholderiales bacterium
ACAAACAAGGTGTGATTCGCTACAAACATGTCGGTCCGATCACGATCGAGCTGGTGAATGCCAAGTTGCTGCCGCTGCTGGTTGAACTGAAGGCTGGGCCCTAAGTGCCTTTCGAGGTGGCGTTACACACTAGAAAGTCAGTGAAGACCTTATGGACCCGAAGCAAGTTGAAATCAGGCTCAAGGCGCTCTCAGAAGAACTGCGTTGCCTGGTCTGCCAGAATCAGACCTTGTCTGACTCGAGTGCCGATCTCGCGGTGGATCTGCGCAATCAAGTCAAGGCGATGATCGAGCAGGGTCAAAGCGACGACCAGATTAGACGATACATGGTTGATCGCTACGGCGATTTTGTGCTGTTCAAGCCACCGGTACAAGCCAACACTTGGCTGCTATGGTTTGGGCCGTTCGTGTTGCTGTTATTCGGTGCCTTGATTTGGCGACGGGTTCAGCTCACGGGTGCTAAGGTCGAACAACCGGAGTCAGCGGAAGCATCATCGGTGCGTTCAGCGACCAGCCCATCAACGAACACTACGGCGAATACAAGAAGTAGCACCAACCCGCAGATCGAAGCGGCGCGCAAGTTGCTCGAATAAGTCGGCCCCAGTCGGTCTCCCCACTATCCCGGCGTTCTTAACTCGCGCCCAAATTGATCGATTTTGGGATTTTTTCGAGCACTAAGTGTTTGACGTCCATGAGGCGTTTCAGCGGAAACGCTTGTAGTGTAGATCTTGGTCCTTGGCATAGGGTTGGCGGTTGCTTCAACTGCGATGCGCGTCTTTGGCAGTATCCGCATAAATACTAAGCAGCCAGCAGTGCCAAACGACTTTCTTCAAGCACATTAACCGCAATTTGAAGGGAGACGGTTGGAAACTGCTCCAAAAACACGTCTAAGCTGTCGCCGGCTTCGAGATAGTCAAACAGCGACTTTACGGGCACGCGCGTTCCGGAAAAGCAGGGAGTTCCGCTCATTAACTCGGGGTGTTGCGTGATGTATCGACTTTTCATAGTTTGATAATAAATCAATTGCCCCTGCCACCGATAGCCCTTGGGCGAAGTGATTCGTTAAGGGCTGTAGGAAACGGCTGTTCGGCTTTCGTTCAAACGCCTTTTCTATCGACAGCCAGTTAAGAACAACCACCGCCGAGGTTGTTGCAACACAGGTTACATCGGGGGCAAAATCGCTTGTGGTTTACATCAATCTCGCCGAACGCTGCGCCAACAATCGAAACATCAGCAGCGCGATCAACAAATTTCCGAACGCGAAAACGCCGGTGATCTGCCAAGTTGACGACCAGCCGCCGGCAGTGGTGACAAGGGCCGCTAGCAAGGGCGGTGCCAACATCTGACCGGCGGCCGATCCTTGCTGCATCAGTCCAACCGTGGTCGATACGGCGTTTGGCGTCGGCGCCAGCGAAGGTACCAGCGCAAACAGAGCGCCCGGGATCAAGCCACCGAACATTGAGAACAGTATGATCGCCGCATACTGCAGCGCAAAGCCGGCACCACTACCAAACGCCAGCCAGGACATCGCCGCCATCATCACTGCGGCGATGATGATCAACCAGGGCGCTGGCATGCGTCGCTGCGCCACCGAACCACCGACGACATTGCCGATGATATTGATCGCGACGGCCAACGCCGTCAATGGCGCAGCCGAGCCGGCCGTCACGCCGGCATCTCGATAGATCGTCGGCAAAAACCCGAAGACGCCCATCCATTGACCGGCGTAACAACCGAAGGCCAGAGCCAACAACCAGGGACCCGACGACGATAAAGTTGACCCCAGTAACACGGTAATTCGCGCATCTTCGCGGGTCTCGCCGCGATCGGGTGGTACCTGTTGGTAAATGACCAGCAGCACCACAAGACTGAACCCGGAGGCCAGCCACCAGGCACTGCGCCAGCCACTGTGCAGCAACAGGAACGGCGTCAGCAGCAGTCCAAGCGCCATCCCCGCTGGCATGTAGGCCGCCCACAGACCGAGCCAGCGATTGAGGCGAGCCGGCGCACATCGGCGCAACAGACTCGGCCCGGGCAACACGGTCAGCATGAAGCCGAGACTCTCAACGATTCGGGTGAGCAAAAGGACCGCAGCGCTGTCAGAAAAGGGCGCGAGCAGACTGGCCAGCGCCAGCAAGGCAAGCCCCAGGCTCATGACGCGCTTGGCACCGAAGCGGTCCGCCAGCATGCCGCCAAAGATGCCGAGCAACACGGCCGCCATCTGCAACACCGAGATCAGATAGCTGGCCTCAATGAGGCTGATGCCGAACTCGTCGCGCAGTGTACTAATCGCTGGCGGCAGTTTGCCAACATGGAACGCCGCCGCGATCCCGGCTGCGAGGACCGCTGTCGCCGCCAGCTTACTCAAAAGAGCTCAGGCAGCACGCTTATGCTCAGCCTGCACTCAGGCAGCATACTTATGCTCAGCCTGCTGATTGACCATCAAGCAGCACGCTTGCGACGGCGTTCCGCTTCGGCCGCATGCATTTTGGCGTAGGCTTGATGGGCCGCCGCCTCGGCGTCGCCAACCTTGACCGGCAAACCCATGTCCGCCAGTACGCTGCCCAAGGCCGATAACGATAACATGACATTTTCCGGTTTGCAGGAATAGCCCATCAGACCAAAACGCCAGATCTTGCCGGCCAGCGGGCCGAGTCCGGCACCAATTTCAAGATTAAATTCATCGAGCAGGATTTTGCGAACCTGCGCTTCATTGACACCGTCGGGAACATAGACCGCGTTCATCTGCGGCAGACGAGCGCCCTCCTTCACCAGGAAGCGCAGGCCCATCGCTTCCAGGCCAGCCTTCAGTGCGACATGATGCCGCTGGTGACGCGCCCAGCAATTCTCCAGGCCTTCTTCCTTGATCAGCAGCAGGCTCTCATGCAGCGCGAACAAGCCATTGGTTGGGGCAGTATGGTGATAAGTCCGGTTGCTCGCGCCCCAATAATTGAGCACCAGGTTCAGGTCCATGAACCAACTGTGGATCTTGTCGGTGCGCGCCTTGACCCGCGCGATAAAGCGATCGGAGAAACTCACCGGTGAAAGACCGGGTGTGCAACTCAGGCATTTTTGCGAGGCCGAGTAGACCGCGTCGATTCCCCACTCGTCGATCAGAACCGGTGTGCCGCATAGCGACGTGACCGCGTCCATGATCGTCAATGCGTCATGGCGGTGTGCCAATGCCGCCAGCGTTTTGGCATCGGACTGGGCACCGGTTGAGGTCTCGGCGTGGACGAAGGCAAACAGTCGTGCGTCTGGGTTCTGCTTGAATGCATCTTCAACCTTTTGCGGATCAACCGGCTCACCCCAGGCGTCCTCGACCACCACGGCAACGCCGCCGGCGCGTTCAACGTTTTCAATCATTCGTCCGCCAAAAACGCCGTTACGGGCGACGATGACCTTGTCGCCGGGTGCCACCGCGTTGACGAAACACGCTTCCATGCCGACCGAGCCTGGGCCCGAAACCGGGAAGGTCAGCGCGTTATCGGTCTGATACACATAACGCAGTAGAGTTTTGAGTTCTTCCATCATCTCGACAAAAACCGGATCGAGATAACCAATTGCCGGCAGACTCATGGCCGCCAGCACCCGAGGATTAATTTCGGAAGGTCCGGGACCCATCAGGGTTCGCTGCGGCGGATGGAATGAGGAAATCTTCTTGCTCAGCGCAAATTGTTTGAGTTGCATGGAACACCTATAGATTCAACTGACCCGGCTTGTTGAGCGAATCAGATCGGGCGAAACGAATGGGAAAGGGAAAGGGCTGCCAGTACGGAAGACGGCAGCCCCGAGCGCTGGGTTAGGGCCGATCAGGCGAGCAAGATGTACGATCAGGCAGGCCGAATCGGCCTCCGACCTCGGCCAGGCGTAAACCTTTCAGTGACGAATAGCTTCGGCACCGCAACAACAAAATTCAACGCGCAAGGCTTCATGATCAGCGGATTTTATGACAGTTGACGTTTAGCGGCAAACAAACGGTCAACAAATTATTAATCCAGTCGCACGTTCGCCTTGGCCACCACATCGGCCCAGCGTTTGCGTTCACCTTCAAAGAAGCGGACAAACTCAGCCGGCGTTTGTGTGACGATTTCTGCGCCTTGCCCGCTCAGCTTCTCGCGCACTTCCGGCAACCGAATAACTCGAATCAATTCGCCATTGAGCCGCTCGAGCGCTGCAGTTGGCAGATTGGGTCCGGCCAAAATACCTTGCCAACTGCCCGACTCGAAATTGCTCACGCCCTGCTCGGCCAGCGTCGGCATTTGACCAATCAGTGGCATGCGGGTTTTCTTCGACACACCAATCGCTTTCAGCTTGCCGCTGTTGACAAAACTGAGCGTCGCAAGCGCGCCGTTGACCAGAATTTGTGTCTGACCCGCGACGGTATCTGCAATCGCCTGGGCGCCGCCCTTGTACGGAATGTATTGCCAATTGGCACCGGTTGCCTGCTGAATGGCGACCGCCGCCAGATGCGGTGCGCTGCCAATCGCCGAAACCGCCAGATTCATGGGCGTGGTTTTCGATAACTGCACCAGCTCTTGCAAATTCGACGCTTTAACCGACGGATGCACTACCAACAGATGCGGCGAGTAGGCAAGCATGGTCACCCCGCGCAGATCGCGCGAGGGGTTGAAGGTCAGCTTGGTATAAACCGATGGACTGATCGCCAATGCGCCGACATCACAGAGCAACAACATGTGACCATCCGGATCGGTCTTGGCGACTGCCTCGGCACCGAGATTGCCATTCGCGCCGGCCTTGTTCTCGACCACCACTTTTTGCTTGAGCGCATCGGACAGGGGCTCGCTGATGACCCGAGCAATGATGTCTGACGAACCGCCCGGCGGATACGGAACGATCAGTCGAACCGATTTGTTCGGCCACGACGGTGCTGCCTGCAGCGAACTACTGAACGACGCAACACTCATACCAGCCAGAAAAATTCGACGATTCACGACTTACCTGCCTTTCGAGGGACTACCGTTTGCAGATCGGAGGGACGCAAGAAGTCGAAATCAACACCTTGGTCGGCTTGCAACACAGACAACTGAAAAAGTTTGGCGTAACCACGGGACGCGATCGGCTGGGATGTGCCGGTGCCGGCACCAGCACCGACAGCCAGTACTTTACGAGCTTTCTGGCGGCGCGCCAGTTCCGCCTTGCTGACCAGCAGACTCAACTCACGTCGTTGGGTAGATAAGCGGATACGGTCGCCGTTTTCTACCAACCCGAGCGGACCACCAGCGGCCGATTCCGGTGTGACGTGCAACACCACCGTACCGGCGGCCGTGCCGCTCATGCGACCATCCGAGATCCGCACCATGTCTTTAACGCCGCGCCGCGCGAGCTTGCGCGGAATCGGCAAATAGCCGGCCTCTGGCATGCCGGGTGCGCCCTTCGGTCCGATCTGTTTGAGGACCAGCACGTCTTCAGCATTCACCTCCAGCGTTTCGCTATCAATCCGCGCGACC
>JANORY010001143.1:0-1059 GCA_031415535.1 Burkholderiales bacterium
CGAGCATCTTTTCGGCGGCAAGGTCAATGGGATATTTCGTTTTGCCCAGCCGGAGGAAAAACGGGTCGTTCGTAATGACCCAACCGTCTTTTTCGAGGGCTTCGCGGCAGGCAAAATGATAACGGTCGCGGGCAGGCATGACTCTTTTTTGAGCGAATGTAAGCGGGGGCCTTTCAAAACAGGGGTGTTATCAAAAAAGCCCCTTCGAAGCAAAATTCCAATTCGGTAAACCGGCCCCAAAAAGAGAGGGCGCGACCGCGTAAGCTGGCTGCGCCCTCTCTTTTTGGGGCCGGTGGGTCGCAATCCTCCATCGTATGGAAGGTGGGTTCAGGCGTTCCAGGTTGGTTGGTCTGAAATCAGCGCGAGCAATTCATCGGTCGAAATGATTTTGGAAAAACCCTTTGCACGCAGCCCACGAATAAGTGGTTTGTCGCCGCTCCAAATCCAGACATCGAGGTGCAGGCTGAGGGCCACGAACGCTGCATCTTTTGGGTCAATATCGGCTGTGAGGTCGCGGGCGTGGTCAAAAACAGCGGGCGGAATGAGGTCTTCGCTGACAAACGTGATTTTGCGAACGAGGCCATAAAGGACTTCGAGGAAGTCTTTTTCCTCCATTTTCGAGATGCGGAGCAGCTTCTCCTTGTGTTTGAAAATCTCGACGTACAGAAAATGGCAGGCCAGTTTTTCCAGCGAAAATGCCGGATTGAGCATGATTTCGGCGATGCGTCCGTCGGGTTTCAGCAACGCGCTGAACAGGATATTGCTGTCAAGAATGATTTTCATGGCCGCCCGAACCGGTGCTGATTTTGCGCCCACCAGTCGCCGAGAATTTCTTCGGAAAGGGCTTCGATGGCCTCGTCGGTGGCTTCGCTTTTGGCTACGAGCGTGCGGATTTTGAGGTAATTCAAAAACTCCTGCAAAAATGAAAACGGGATGTTTTCGGGAAGGCGAATGACGAGTTCGTCGGCGGTGCGTTGAATGACCATGACGGTTTTTTTTGCACAAACGTAGGTTGTTTCGATTGGAAAAGGCCACTTCGAGGCAAAATTCCAATTCGGT
>JANORY010001144.1:0-8168 GCA_031415535.1 Burkholderiales bacterium
ATCACCAGCCGCTACGACGGTACCGCGTTGATTGCTGCGGCCCACCTGGGCCATCATGAATCGGTCGATTTGCTGATCAAGGCCGGCGCGCCCATCAATCATGTCAACAATCTCGGCTGGAACGCACTGATTGAATCGGTGGCGCTGGGCGACGGCGGTGAGCGTCACCAAAAAACCATGGCTCTGTTGCTGGCGGCCGGTGCCGACGTGCAGCGCGCTGACTATCAGGGTGCCCGGCCGATCGCGCTGGCAAGGGCCTTGGGTTATGGCGTGATGGTCAAAATGCTCGAGGCCGCCGAGCGTCGATGAGCCAGCTCGCCCTGCTGCTGCACCAAAAACTCAGCCCAACTTACGGAAAATGGTCTTCCAGTTGATGCTTGATACGTAAAACGATGAGCTCACCGTTTGGCTTGTAAAAGTATCGAGCGACGTAGCCGCTGCTGCCGAATTCGATAACGATTTCGCGATGATAGGGTAAATCGGGTACGGGCCGATAGGCTTGCGGCTGCGCCGCAATTGTTTTGATGGCGTTTTGTATGGCTTGCGCGGCGCGCCTGGCAGCGGCTGGATTTTTCGCTTGAAGAAATTTGCGCAATCGTTCCAAATCGCCGAGCGCCGCACGAGTAAAAGTGACTCGTGACATTCGCTAATCGTGGGCGTCGGGCGCTGGCTTTTCGTCGGGCGTTCCCCAGGTTTCAAGCCACGAATGTACTGCCGCGCCGGTGACGTGAAGGCCGGTTTCCTGGTAGTCCTGCAACGACGCCTGGCAGCTTGTGTTCCAGGCGACGTCCCGTTCCTCCTGATCAACGAAACGGCTAACCGCATCGCGCGCCAACGCATGCGCGGATCGCTTTCGGAGTTGGGCAAGTCGATCAAGTCGCTCACGCAGAACCGGGTCAAGCCGAAGTGACATCGGCGTTGCTGCAGACATAGAATCTCTTTCGGACTTTGTAGCTCAATGCACTACAAAGTACAACAATGTAGTATCAGGAGTCAACTGTTCCGAACGCCGAATGTCCAGAACGCCCAAAACTTAAAAGTCGAAATTCATTCGTTCAATTGTTAATCAATCGTCCTCAATACCTTGCCGACCCGCTCAACGATCTCATCAATCTGCGCCTTGGTCACGATCAACGGCGGACTCATAGCGAGAATATCGCCGGTGAATCGAACCATCAGATCATGCTCGTGAAAGGCCTTGGTGTGCACCTCATAGGCCCGCGCCCCAGGGCTGCCCGCTCGGGGCGCAAGCTCGATCGCCCCCATCAAGCCAATGTTGCGAATGTCGATGACATGCGGGCTGCCTTTTAAACTGTGCAGGCCCTCTTCCCAATAAGGGCCGATCTCGGCGGCGCGCTCAAGCAAGCCCTCGTCGCGATAGACATCGAGTGTTGCCATCGCTGCCGCGCAGGCCAGCGGATGCGCCGAGTAGGTGTAGCCGTGAAAGAACTCGATCGGCAAGCTTGGACCCTGCATGAACGCGTCGTAAATGCCTTCGCGGGCGAACACCGCACCCATCGGCACTGTGCCGCTATTGATGCCCTTGGCGACCGTGAATAGATCCGGCGTGTCGCCGAGCTTCTGAAATCCGAACGGTTTGCCGAGTCGCCCGAAGCCGGTGATGACTTCGTCGAAGATCAACAGAATGCCGTGCTTTGCGGTGATCTCGCGCAACTTTTCGAGATAACCCACCGGTGGCACCAACACACCGGTTGAGCCGGCCACCGGCTCGATGATGACCGCCGCGATGGTCGAGGCGTCATGCAGCGCAATCATCTTCTCAAGCTCATCGGCCAGGTGCGCGCCCCAGGCCGGCTGGCCGCGCGAGAAGGCATTCTCTTTTAGATTATGGGTGTGCGGCATATGATCAACGCCCGGCAACATGACACCCGAAAACGCCTTGCGATTGGCACCTATGCCACCGACTGAAATACCGCCGAAGCCGACACCGTTATAGCTGCGTTCACGACCGATGAGCCGGGTGCGCTGGCCTTCGCCACGGACGCGATGATAGGCAATCGCCATCTTCAGTGCCGTATCAACCGCCTCTGAGCCGGAATTGCAGAAAAATACCTGCGAAAACGGTTTGCCGGCTAGTGCGGTCAGGCGGTTCGCCAATTCGAAGGCCAGCGGATGGCCCATCTGGAAGGTTGGCGCAAAATCAAGGGTGCCGGCGGCCTGCGCAATCGCATCGACAATCGGCTGACGGCAATGTCCGGCATTGACGCACCACAGACCCGCCGTGGCATCGAGTATCGGTCGACCTTCAGGTGTGTAGTAGTACATGTCCTTGGCGCGTGCCAACAGACGTGGCTTTGACTTGTAGAGCTGGTTCGAGGTGAACGGCATCCAGAACGAATTCATTTGTTCCAGGGTCAAGGCATCGGCTGGTTGCTGACCGGTCAATGGGTCGGCGACGGCGAAGCTCAATTGCGTAGCCGAGTCAGCGGACACGGCAGCGGCAAAGTCACTTGGGCGAGCGATATCGTTCATGTTGGCGATCTCCTTAAATCATCCTCAATTGTCCGCTTAAGCACGGCCAGCAGCAACAGGCCGGGTAGCGCCGCGATGACGGTCATCACAAAGAAATTTGGCCAGCCGTAGGCCTCAACCAAAACACCAGCGGCCGGCCCGACATAGACCCGACCGACAGCAGCCAAGGCCGATAACAGCGCAAACTGCGCGGCCGAGAATCGCTTGTCGGTCAGCGCCATCAGGAACGCCACAAAGGCCGCCGTGCCGAGACCGCCGCACAGGTTTTCCATGCCGATCGCCGCCGCCATAAGGGTGTAATCCTTGGGGCTGATGGCCAGCAGCCAGTAGCCGAAGTTCGACACCGCTTGCAAGATGCCGAACAGCATGAGCGAGCTCCACAGCGGACGCTTGACCAGCCAAAGGCCGCCCAACAAGGCACCCACAATGGTTGCGATCAAGCCAAGCACCTTGTTGACGGCACCGACCTCGGTCGCGGTGAAGCCGACGCCGCGGATCAGAAAGGTGGTGGACAGGGCGCCGGCAAAGGCGTCGCCGAGCTTGTAGAGCACGATCAGCGCCAGCAAACCTGCCGCGTGTTTGCGCGAAAAGAATGCATCCCAGGGCACCACAAAAGACGGGAAGCCCACTTTACGAGCAACAATCATCGCCGCCACAAAGGCCGCCATCATCGTCGTGGTATCAATCGCCAATTTTCCGAAGCGGTTTTGGGCAACATCACCCAATAGATAAAGCCACGGCAGCTTATGCAATAAGTAAAAGACCGCCGCGCCGGCCAGCACCATGGCGATAAAGCCCTGCCATTCGGCGCGGGCTGAGCTGGTCGGCCGGTATTCGCTGCCGGTGGCCGGCACAAACAAGGTGACGAGCGCCAGCCCGCCGAACAGCACGCCCATCGCGCGATACGCACCGGGCCAGCCGAGCCACTGATCGGCCAGGATCAAGGCCAGCCCGCCCGAGACCAGCATGGCCAGTCGATAACCGAGTACCGACACTGCGGCACCGGCACCACGCTCCTGTGTACCCAGTAAATCATTGCGGTAGGCGTCAAACACGACATCTTGCGAGGCCGACAGAAATGCGATGACTACCGCACAGACGCCCAAGGAGACAATTGAGGTTTTCGGGTCGATGGTCGCCATCACAAAACAGGCACCCGCCAACAGCACCTGGGTAATGAATAACCAGGCCTTGCGCCGACTGCCGCCCAGCCAGCGCGGCTCGAAGCGATCCAGCAGGGGTGCCCAAACAAACTTGAAGGTGTAGGGTAAACCGGCCAGTGCAAAAAACCCGATCGTCTTGATGTCGATCCCGGTCACCGTCAACCAGGCTTGCAAGGTACCCGTTGACAAGGCCAGAGGCAGACCACTGGCAAAGCCCAGGACCAGCATCGCCGCAATTCGGCGATTGGCAAAAACTTGGGCATACTGACTATTACTGGCGGCAGCGAGAGGGGCGTCGGACATGGCGTCAGAATCATAACGGAGCAAGCGCGGCCCATGGCACTTTAGTGCCTACACCGAGATAGAACAGTCGAATGAACTATAAAATTTATGGCGTCATTGCCACCATCAGCGGGGTCCTGGCCCTGCTGCCGGTGCAGGCTCAGCAAAACACCAAACCGGCGCAGACCGCCGAGCAAGACGGCGTCAAGGTCGGCAAAAAAAGCAGCGCTCTGGCGCTCGCCTCGGCCGAGGAAGTCGAAGGCATGGCCGCTCAGCAATATGTACAGCTTAAAAAGGAAGCTACCGCGCAACAGGCGCTGGCACCCGATGACTATGCGCCACTGCAGAAGATTCGCGATATTGCCAAGAAAATTATTCCTCATACGGCACGCTTTAACGAGCGCGCGGCCAACTGGAAATGGGAAGTTAATCTGATTGGCTCAAAGCAGATCAATGCCTTTTGCATGCCCGGCGGCAAGATTGCGTTCTACACCGGAATCATCACCACGCTCAAACTCACCGACGATGAAATCGCGATCATCATGGGCCACGAAATTGCCCATGCACTGCGCGAACATGGTCGCGAGCGCGTCGGTAAACAGCGGCTTGCGCAAGGTGCCACGGTGGCGGCTTCGGTGTTATCGGCACTGCTGGGCTATGGCAATATTGGCGGCCACATCGCCAGCGGCGCGTCACAGTTGACGCTACTCAAATACGGTCGGGACGATGAAACCGAAGCTGACGTGGTCGGCCTGGACCTCGCGGCGCGCGCCGGCTTTGATCCGCGCGCCGGTGTTGTGTTGTGGCAGAAAATGGCGAGCATCGGCAAAGGCCAGCCGGCGCAATTCACCTCGACCCACCCGTCCCACGCCAATCGCATCAAGGAAATTCAGGCGCACTTGAAAGAAACGCTGCCCTTGTTCGCCAAGGCAACCGGCAAGGACCTGGCGTCACTGCCGCCCTATAAGTCAAACTTTGGCGAACCGATTAAATAATCGCGTAGCAGCCTGTCGGACTTGAATCATGCCCGCGCCGGTGTTCAGCGAATCAAGTAGTCGATCAGCACCGGCGCATGATCAGAAAAACGCTGCGCCAGAAAAATCTCGCAGCGTTTCGCCTTGGCCGCCGCAGCCGGCGTGGCCAACTGATAGTCCAGCCGCCAGCCGACATTATTCGCCCAAGCCTGACCGCGAGCGCTCCACCAGGTGTACTGTTCGGCGCGCGTATCGAGTACCCGAAACACATCGATAAAGCCAATCTCGTCAATCACCGCACTGAGCCAGGCGCGTTCCTCTGGCAGAAAGCCGGAATTCTTCTGATTGCTTTTCCAGTTCTTCAGATCGATTTCTTTGTGCGCAATGTTCAGATCACCACACAAAATGATTTCGCGACCACTGGCGATCAAATCCACCAGATGTAACCGGAATGCCTTCAGAAACCGGAACTTGGCCGCCAGCCGCTCAGGCGAACTGCTGCCCGAGGGCAGGTACAGCGAAATGACCGTGTAGGCACCGAAATCGGCCTCAACGTAGCGACCTTCATCATCGAACTCGGTATTGCCAAAGCCGATACGAATCGACTTTGGTTTCTTGCGCGCATACAGACCGACGCCGCTGTAACCTTTCTTCTGTGCAAAATGAAAATGCCCGGTTAGCGACTTGCCGGCGCTGGCCAGCACTTTCATGTCATCGTCCAGATCGTCGGCCTGCGCCTTGACTTCCTGCACGCAGACCACATCGACGTTTTGCTGCGCCATCCATTGCAGCCAGCCTTTGCGGGTCGCTGAGCGGATACCGTTTAAATTCAGGGAAACGATGCGTATCATGGTTTACAGTACGGTGTAGGCTGCAGGAATTAGAAATGTCAGAAGTATCAGAAGTAACCCAAAGGGTGCGCCCATGAGCCGAGAGCTGGTCAAGGAATTGCGCACGGAGTTTATCCGCTTTGCGCTCGACGCAGAAGTGCTGCGCTTTGGCGAGTTCAAAACCAAGGCCGGCCGGATTTCACCGTATTTTTTCAACGCTGGACTGTTTAACAGCGGCAGCAAACTGGGTGTGTTCGGTGAGTTTTTCGCCAAGACCTTGATCGACGCCGAGCGGATCGGCCGAGTCCATTTCGACATGCTGTTCGGACCCGCCTACAAAGGCATTACCTTGGCGAGTGCCACCGCTATTTCGCTGGCGCGCCGCGAGCGCGACGTGCCGTTTGCGTTTAATCGCAAGGAAGCGAAGGATCACGGCGAAGGCGGCACGATCATCGGCGCGCCACTACAGGGTCGGGTGGTGATTATCGATGATGTCATTTCGGCAGGTACTTCAATTCGCGAATCGGTCGAGATCATTCGGCAACACAAGGCCGAACCGGCAGCGGTGCTGATCGCGCTCGATCGGCGCGAACGCGGTGGCGACGCACAAAATATCAGCCGTTACTCGGCGGTTCAGGAGGTTGAACGCGAGTTTCACATTCCAGTTATCTCCATCGTCGCGCTCGAGGACGTCCTCGAGTTCCTGAGTTCTGGTTCCGAACAGGCCAGTGCTTTGCATGAATACCGCAGCAAAATTGCTGAATACCGGGCACGCTATGGCGTGGTGGCGGATTAGGCGCATAGCGTGAAGCAAGGCTTCTGGAAGGCAGCATTTCACGGGCGGCATGCCGTTCATCGGGGTCATCAAGCCGTCGAGTAGCGCATGTCTAGGTAAGCTTAAGGGTCAATGTCAACATCACGGGCGAGTTACTCTGAGTCCCGAATCTGACCGACCATGCAGCCCAATTACCGCCACTTAGTACGGTTGCCGCCGATGCCGCCTTCGGCTCGCTACTGCATCGCACGAGGTCGAACCATGGCCGGGGCCGTGCTTTTGACAGCCCTTTTCGCTCAGCCGGCCCTGGCACAGTCGATGTTTACCTGTAAAGACGACGCTGGCCGGGTGATCTCCAGCGACCGACCGATTCCGGAATGCTCAAAGCGCAGCATGCGCGAACTCAATTCTTTTGGGGTAGTCACTTCCGAGCACTCGGCACCGCTGAATGCCGAGCAGTTAAAGCAAAAGAAAATTGACGATGAGACTGCGCGGGTCGCCAATTTGAAGCGCCGGCAGGAACAGTCGCGCGACAAGGCTCTATTGATCGCTTACCCGACCATGGCCTCGCTGGATTCGGTGCGGGAGCTGCAGATCAGTGACTTGCGCAGTGAAATTGCCATCATTGAAAATCGCATGGTCAAAGATCATCAATCTCTGCGTGAATCCCAACATGAAAGCAAGGCTGCGTCCGGTAATTCAAACTTTGCACTGAAGAAAAGAATTGAAGGCATCGCTGCGTCCATTCTGGCCGATAACGAAATCGTCGCTCGCCTGCGCGGCGACATCGAACGTACCCGGCAACGTTTTGACGAGGACGCAAAACGCCTGAAGCAGTTGATTCGGGAACCCGACAGCAGCGCCGAAGTCACCGGACCTACCCGCCCACTTGCATCGCGCTGACAAGCCTGCCATGCTCATCGCTCCAGCCTGATTAAGCGCTTTATGGAGCAAGCCAATGGCCTTGATGCCAAAGATTGAGTACGAGAATGCTGCAGCAGCGGTTCGCGAAGTTTACGACGACATTCGGGCCACCCGAAAGAGCGACTACATCAATGACATCTGGAAGGTGCTCGCCAACGACCCGGCGCTCCTCAAGCACTCCTGGGAGCAAGCCAAAACAGTCATGGGCAACGGCGCGATCGACAGCCTGACCAAGGAGTTCATTTACCTGGCTGTCTCAATGACCAACAATTGCGAGTATTGCATCAACAGTCACACGGCGGCAGCGCGCAGCAAGGGTATGAGCGACGTCCAATTCGGCGAATTGCTTTCGGTGGTCGGATTGGCGAATCAGATGAATCGCCTGGCGGTCGGCACCCAGGTTGCGGTCGATGCGAAGTTACGGCAACTTCAGCATCCTTGAAGCCTGGCAGGGTGGCAGGATTTAAAAGGGGGTGCGCAGTGAGTAAACAATGACCAGCGTCTTGATTGTTATTGATGTTCAGAACTCGTTCATGCCAGGCGGCGAGCTCGCCGTACCCGCCGGCCACGAGGTCGTACCGATCATCAATCACATTGCCCGAAGGTTCAGCAATGTGGTGTTGACCCAGGATTGGCACCCGGCCGGACATGCTTCGTTCGCGTCATCGCACCCGGGTCGCCAACCGTATGAATCCATCAACCTGTCCTACGGGCCACAAGTGCTTTG
>JANORY010001145.1:0-1110 GCA_031415535.1 Burkholderiales bacterium
CCGTTTTGAGCAATTTGCCCTGCTCATTTTCAACAGAAAAAAGAATCAACCATTTTGGCAGTCCGGTTCCATTTATGAAAATTACAGTTCCCTCAATATTGGTTACTTGGAGAAGACGACCGTCCGGTGATTTAAGCACCAACTTTTTGGAAGCCGATTGGTCGTCAATTTTGAGAAAAGCCTGACCTGAAAACGGGTTCGGGAACAACAGAAAAGGCGTGTCCGAAGATTCGACGACCGCCGCGCCCTGTTCAAAACCGACCTGTCGGGCAACAAAAATGTCGAGGCTTTGGCCGTTTTGAACCTGCCCAGCCAGAGCCATACAACCGTCGGCTGAACTCGAAATACTCCGAAAACGCGCGCTCGGTTGGTCATGGACACGGCTTTCGAGCAAGTCCAAGTCCTGATTGAAGCGGCCAACGAACGGCCTTTCCTCACCGGTCTCCGAGATTTCAAGCCCGCAGGCCAACAGGCTGCCGTCGGCAGAAAGCAAGGCATCGAAGAGCGCGTTTTTAACACCAATCTTTTCAGAAAAGGCGTTCTGGCGGATGATTTTTCCCTCTGAATCAACCCGCGCAAGCCACATTTTATCAAAATGGCCGTCCGCGTCGAGTTGCTCACCGAGGCAAGCCGCATCGCCGTCAGGCAACGCGACGGTCTGCCTGACCCGTCCGCCGGGCAGGTCGTCGAACTGGATTTGCCAGATTTGCTCCCCTTCGGGCGTACATTTTATCAAAAGCGGGCGAGTCGGCTGGCTATCGGCGTAGGCCGAAATCAGCAAATTGCCGTCGGCTGCCCGGCAAACGCGGTACGCAAGGCAGGCTTCCATGCCGCCGAGTTGTTTCAAAAAAAGTTGTTTGCCGGAGGCATCGAGCCGCGCAAAAAGCACTCGGAAACTGTGGCTGTCCGGGTCTTCGATTCGTCCGACGGAAACCAGCGAGCCGTCTTCAAGTTCCAAACTCGAAGTAGCCACATCGTCGAGGTTTTTGCCGACGAAGGCTCGCCAGATTTCCCGTCCGTTGGCATCCACCCGCAAAAGGTAGCCGTCGCATTCAAAGCCGTAACTCAACGCGGTGTGGCCTGAAATCAGGTAGCCGCCATCGCGCATTT
>JANORY010001146.1:0-2087 GCA_031415535.1 Burkholderiales bacterium
TGCGCGAGGATTTCCGGGGCATGTACATATTTCTCGCTCGGTTGGTAGCCGGTTTCTTCAAGCAGCGGCACATAGACCATGGATGCGGTGTCGCATTGCGCCCCCGGATAGCGATTCCAATACCAGGTGCCGCCGAAATCGCCGCCTTTTTCAACGATGCGTACGTCCTTGATACCCGCTTCGACCAGCCGCGCGCCGGTCGCCAGCCCAGCGAAGCCGCCGCCGATGAACGCGAAACTCACGTGATCGGTTTTCGGCTCGCGCGCGACTCTGGGCGTGTACGGGTCCTCCAGATAATGCGCCAGTGTTCCTTTGACCTCCAGGTACTGATCATTGCCATCGGCGCGCAGTCGTTTGTCACGCTCGGCGAGGTACTTGCGGCGCAGAGCCACCTTATCGATGAGCGGTTGATTCAAATTTAACTCCTTGTGGCACGATGGCCCGTGATGTGCTTGAGCAACGCGATGCCATCGTCGGGCCAGCCTGCGCCGCGCCAGGCGACATGTTGATCCGGGCGAATCAGGGTCAAAGGCATCGGGTACATGGCTGCGATACCGCCCTCAGCAGGCCGTATGACCTTAAGCGACAGACCGAGCGCGGTAGCGTGTGCCAGAGCACGCTCAATCTGCTGTGCGGGTGCATCGGGCCGGGCGAGCAGCGTGAACGCCGCGCCGAAATGGTCGTACAGCGAGCTGCCGTCATGTAACCAGGCATGCGGTGCGAGGCTGCCCGGGCGTGACGAAGGTACATAGTTCAAAAAGTCTGCTACCGGTGCCGCTGTGCCATCGGCCGCAATGATCGGCGAGGGGTCATAGCGGTAACCGAGTACCACGCCGAGCGTGACGAACTCGCGCAACTTCGCGACCTGAATGCGCGCACCGATCTCGCGCCGTAACTGCGCACCGGCGGGTGTCTCGTCTTCAATGCCGGCAGCGGCGAGCTGGTTACCCAGCGTCGCATGATTCGCGACTGCTTCATCGAGGACGTACTCATGAACCGGCCGGCGTTCGGCTTCATAACTGTCGAGCAGCTCGGCACCGCCCCAGCCTTGCATGACCGCGGCCAGTTTCCAACCCAGATCAATACTGTCGGCAATACCCATGTTCATGCCGTAACCACCAAACGGCGGATGCAAATGGCAGGCGTCACCTGCCAGGAAGGCGCGACGATCGCGATAACGGTCACTGATCAGTCGACTGGCCAGCCACTCATCGGTACTCAAAACTTCGTAGGGCAAATCGATGCCAGTGGACTTGGCGATCAGCGCCGCCGATTCAATGGCGCCGCGCTGCAGGCCCTCCGGCAACTGGGTCGGCATGAAGAACCATTTGTCGTCGCGGTCCATTGGGCCGATCAAGCTTGGAACATCGTTATTGACCTGCCAATACATGACCGCCGGGCCGTGGCGGTGCGCCTGCGCAAGTCCTGGCGCCCGAAAGACGATATTCAGGTTTCGCGACAAGCCGTGCTCGCCCTGCATTCGGCCACCGATCGCCTCGCGAACGACGCTGCGTGCGCCGTCCGCACCGACCAAATAGTCGATGCGCAATGTAAAGTCTTCGCCGCGCGCCAGGTCGTGTAAACGCGCCTGTACTTTTTCCGGCGATTGTTCGAAGTCGCGTAGCTCGCAATTAAATCGCAACTTGACCGCAGGCAATGATTCAGCATGCGCGCGCAGCACTTCTTCGAGGCTGTACTGCGGTATCCATTGCGCGTGTTCGGAATAAAGCGGATTGCGGCCCGGCGCGCAATAAAACGCGTTCTCAAAGCGTGCAAGTTCCGGACCGGCGAGACGGGTGACGAACACCACGTTCGAGGGGTAATTCAGTCCAAACGGCGAGGCTGCGCGCAGTTGGTCGGCGATGCCCCAGCGCCGCAAATGTTCGCGCGTACGCACATTGGTAGTCTTGGCTCGGGCGGCGTGCCCGACGCGCAGGTTGCGCTCTACCACCAGGCAGTGAATATTTCGATGCCCCAGTTCAATGGCGAGCGCCAGACCGACCGGTCCGGCGCCAATGATCAGCACGCGCGGCGAGTGGGCTTGCGTCGATGGCTTTGGATTCATGGAGGGTAAAACCGCTCGCTGC
>JANORY010001147.1:0-3313 GCA_031415535.1 Burkholderiales bacterium
GCAAGCGCTTTGCTACTTGCTGTTCGACTTGTACCAAAGGCACTGCCAGCGATAAGCGTCGCTGCAATGAACCGAGTTGCTCCAACTGAGAAGTCATACCAATCTTTTCCAACGAAGCTTGCGATCAGGGAATGGAGTCCAAGAGGGACTCCGCTTGAGACGGAGTGGTGCGGCCGAAAGGACTCGAACCTTCACGCCTTATCAGCGCCAGGACCTAAACCTGGTGCGTCTACCAATTCCGCCACGGCCGCATCCAACTGTTATTCTAAACGAAGCATGGAACCTACCCGTCGCAACGCACATAAACCTTAGAATCACGGCTCAACAGCCGACTCGAAGTTCAGGATTTGGTCGGCCCGACCTCCTTAGTTTGATCAATATGACCAGCGTGAGCCCGTGGGTCGGTTCAAGTACCGACCACTATGAAAATTTCCCAGTGGCCTCCTGGCTGCTGCCCAAATTTGCACGAGCGCCGATTGCAGCAGTTTATCGATTTGCCCGTTATGCGGATGATGTCGCCGACGAGGGCATTGTCGATAACGCCGCGCGTTTGCAGGAACTTGAGCGATTGCGGCTGGCCGTCGTTTCGCCTGGGGTTGTCGAACATCCTGCGGTCACCTCATTGGCACCCTATTTCGCAACTTACGGACTGGATACTCAGTGGTTTGTCGATCTGTTGTCGGCCTTTTCGCAAGACGTTCAGACCAAGCGCCACCCGGATCGTCGTCAGTTGATGGACTACTGCCGCCGCTCGGCCGATCCGATTGGCAAAATCGTCTTGCAGGTGTTCGGAGTGCGTACGGGCGAAACTGAAACCTTCTCAAACGCCATTTGCAGTGCCTTGCAGTTAATCAATTTTTTGCAAGATTTTGCGCACGACTGGCGGGTGGGTCGACTGTATATACCGCTCGAGGAGCTGCATCGGGCTGAGCTTGACGAAGCCGCTATCGAGGCGGCGGTCGGCGAGCGCCGGGCTTCGCACAAACTGTGCGCGCTGATCGAACAGCAAGCGCTGATGGCGCGGCAATTACTGGATTCTGGTCGACCGCTGTTCGGGCGGGTTCCTTTGCGCTTGCGACTGGAGCTACGGGCGGTTGTGGCCGGCGGTTCTCGAATTCTGGACAAACTCGCCGCATCCGGTTTTGATCCGATCAAGACTCGCCCGTCCTTGACTAAGCGCGACCTCTTGCCGACCCTTATCGGAGGTTTGTGGTGACGCCGGACCAATATTGTCAGGACAAAGCGGCCAAGAGCGGCTCAAGCTTCTACTACAGCTTTATGTTTCTGCAACCGGAGCGACGCCGAGCCATCACCGCCTTGTACGCATTTTGTCGTGAAGTTGACGATGTGGTCGACGAATGCAAGGACGTTGCGATTGCCCGTACAAAACTGCAGTGGTGGCGAAGCGAAGTGGCCAAGCTTTATGAATCGACGCCGCAGCATCCGGTTACCCAGGCTCTGGCCCCGCATCTGCACACCTATGGTGTCGAGCGGCGATACTTGAACGAGATTATCGACGGCATGCAAATGGATCTGGAGCAAAGCCGCTACTTCGATTTCGAAGGCTTGGCGCTCTACTGTTACCGGGTAGCCGGCGTAGTGGGCCTGCTCGCCTCTGGCATCTTCGGCTACACCCAGCCGGCAACGCAGGCCTACGCCAAAAAACTTGGGCTGGCGCTGCAACTGACCAATATCATCCGCGATGTCGGCGAAGACGCGCGGATGGGTCGGATCTATTTGCCCGAGGAAGATCTGCGCCGATTTAAGGTCAGCAGCCACGATATTTTAGCCAACCGTCACAATGACTCGTTCGTCGAATTGATGCAGTTCCAATGCCAGCGGGCGCGCACGGCGTACCGGGACGCTTACCAACTACTGCCGCCAGCCGATTATCGAAGCCAACGACCAGGACTCATCATGGCGGCGCTCTACAGCGCGCTACTCGATGAGATTGAAGGTGATCGCTTCAAAGTACTGACCCAACGCACCAGCCTGACACCGGTGCGGAAATTGTGGATTGCCTGGCGAAGCTGGAATCGCGGCGGCCCGCCCGAACTAGCCTGATCGCAAGCTTTGAACAACGAACTTTCAAGCGGTGCAGCCGAATCATCCCAATCAGTCGCGGTCATCGGTGCCGGCTGGGCTGGCTTGGCGGCAGCCCTTTACCTGGCAGAACGGGGCACTCGGGTGGCGCTGTTTGAGGCAGCGCCGCAGGCGGGCGGCCGCGCACGGCGGCTCGATCTGAGCCTGGATCAACAGGATTTTGTGCTCGATAACGGCCAACATCTGTTGGTTGGCGCGTATCGCGATACCTTGCGGATCATTGCTAGTCTGGGCTGTGACAAACTGATCCAGCGCCTGCCGATGCAACTGAATTCGAGTAGTGGCCTGCGCCTGCGGACGGCACAATTGCCAGCGCCGCTGCACCTGCTGGTGGGACTCATAAGTTCGCGCGGACTATCGGTGTCGGCACGCCTGCGAATGCTCGGATTTATGCTCAAGCTGCGCCTGAGGGCCTGGAAAACCTCGGTGGCGACCGTGGCCAGCCTGCTCGACGAGTCCGCACAGGGCCGCGAACTGGTCGAATTCATCTGGCGCCCACTGTGCGTCGCCACGATGAATACAGACATCGATGCCGCCTGTGCTCAGACCTTTGCGAACGTTCTGCGCGACACCTTGGGCGGCAGCCGCGGCGACAGTGATTTTGTCATCAGCCTGGTGTCGCTCGGTGACCTGTTTGCGATCCCCGCCGTCGCCCGCCTGGAGCAACTCAACTCGACTGTACTGTTCCGAACGCCGATTCGCGAACTGAATTCAGTGCCGCGGGGCTGGCGTCTGCGCGGGCCGGCCGACGATCCACAGTTCGAGCAGGTGATCATCGCCGCGCCGCCCGCCAATGCGCTGGCCATGCTCGGCGGGTCGGCCGCGCTGGGTGCGCTTCGCACCGCACTCGCAGCGTTCGAGTACGAACCCATCGCCACCACCTACCTGTGGTGGGATGAACAGTTGCTAAGCTCGGACGGCTGGGTGCTGCCCGCCTGGGTTCAACTTCAGGAGTCTTTCGACCAACATTGTTTCGGACAATGGTTGTTTGATCGAGGCGTGCAACACGGCCAACGGCTGGCCGGTGTGGTGGTCAGCACAGCGGCTCGCGCACTGCTGGTCGACTCTGGCGCGTACAGCGATGGTCAACGTATTGGCACGGCGATCGCCGAACAGGTGAGCAAACAAATGGGCTTGCCACTGCCGCACACTCACCGAACGGTGATTGAGAAACGCGCCACGTTTCGCTGCACCCCCGATCGGCCGAAGC
>JANORY010001148.1:0-7051 GCA_031415535.1 Burkholderiales bacterium
GCGCGGTTTCGGGTCGATAGCGGGGCTATCGACCCGAGTTCGCAACGCCGCAGTCGCGCTCATTTCACCTCGCCCCCAGAGGGGGTTCGGCCAAACGGCGCGCCCACACGCTCGCCCGCTGGGGTCGATACCCCCGATATCGACCCCTGCGGATCGACCGCGCGCTCATCGCCGTTTGACTCGAATCTTTCGCGTCAATCAGCGTGAAACACCACACTAGATCCCGACAACTCACCCGAACCCGAATGCCGGCCACCGCGCTCGCCCTGGTAATTCTCGCCGGTCTGATTCACGCCAGTTGGAATATCGCTGCCAAGCGTGGCGGTGGCGATGCCCGATTCGCTCTGCTGTGCAATTTCGTGCTGGCTATAGTTTGGGCACCGCTCGGTGTCTGGGTCGGCTGGCAGGAAATGCCGGCCTGGGGCTGGCCCGAATATGCGCTGGTGACCGTCAGCGGCGCACTGCATCTGGTCTACTTTCTGGTGCTGCTGCGCGGCTATCGGCTCGCCGACCTGACGGTTGTGTATCCGCTCGCACGCGGCAGCGGGCCGCTCTTGACATCACTGGTTGCCATCTCGTTTCTGGGCGAACAACTATCAGCCTCGGGAGCGCTCGGCATTCTCGCTGTGGTCGGCGGAGTACTTCTGATTACCGGCGGCCCAAATATGTTCCGCGCAGCGCAGGAACCGGCCAAACGCGAGCGCTTGCGTGCCGGCCTGTTCTACGGCCTGCTGACTGGACTGTTCATCGCCGCCTATACGGTGGTCGACGGTTGGGGCGTCAAAGTGCTGGGCGTCTCACCGATTCTGATTGACTACATGGGTAACCTGATGCGCATCGTGCTGCTTGCGCCGTTCGTCTTGCGCGATGTGCCTGCGTTTCTGTCGGCCGCCCGAACCCAATGGAAGACGGCGCTGTTGATCGGCACCATCAGCCCGGTTTCCTATGTATTGGTCCTGTACGCCATGAAAGTCGCGCCCATGTCGCATGTCGCACCGGCTCGCGAAGTATCAATGTTGTTTGCCGCACTGCTCGGCGGCAAACTGCTTGCGGAAGGTGATCGCGCGCTGCGCATTATCGGTGCCGCATTGATCGCCGTCGGGGTCATGGCGCTGGCACTCGGCTAAAGTGCCAGCGCCAGCGAAACCATTTTTGCTTGACCAATTTTCGCCATCCCAACACACAGTCCGGATCGGCTTGGGCCAATAATTTCTGCCCAGGTGCCAAAGAAAGCAGTTTGCCGCGCACCAGAAACCAGTCGCGCGGCTGATCGTTAATGGTGACCCAGGCGCGGCCACGCATGACCCGCAATTCACCAGGTCCGCTAATCGACCGAATTGCCAATTCACATAAGCGAAAATAAACTGTACCGTCCAGATCTTTGACCAGGGAATCTGCAGTGTTCATGGCGTCTTCCTTACGTTTTTTACCAATAAGTTCTGTCGATTCTGATCCGATCAAGACCTGTACGCAAACGAGTTTTAATGTAATTATGATTAAGAAAATCTAATCCAAGTTAATCTCATTCAATCTAATGAAGTTACCACCCTTAAATGCTTTACGGGTCTTCGATGCCGTCGCCAGGCATGTTTCAGTCAAGGACGCAGCCGCTGAACTGTTCGTCACACCTGCCGCCGTCAGCCAGCAATTAAAAACCCTCGAAGCGGCCCTGGGCATCATGCTGTTTGAGCGCCATCCGCGCGAACTCAGGCTTACCGACCTCGGACGAACTTATCATCGCTCGATTGGCCGCTCATTAAGGTTGATCGCCGACGCGACTGAACGACTGCTGCCGGACAGTCGTGGTACCGCAATCTCGGTGATCACCAGCTTTGCAGCACTTTGGTTAGCGCCCCGTCTGGCCGATTTCGCGCAACGCTATCCGAACATCGAGGTGCGGATCGAAGCAGACCCGGTAGTGGTCGACCTCGTCTCCGGCGGTTTCGATTTGGCAATCAGGATGGGTGCGGGTGTTTATCGTGAAGCTGAATGTTACGAGCTTTTTGCGCAAGATCTCGTGCCGCTGGCCGCGCCAGAGTACCAGCGGCTTCTGACCAAAAACGGCAAATTTGATTGGTCGAAATCGCGACTGCTGCATGAATCCGGCGTCGAGTATTGGGATGCCTGGCTTGAACAGCGGAACGTTAAGGCGGACACCTCGCGGGGACTGTTTTTCAGTCACGGCATGTTGGCTTACGCCGCTGCCCAGGCCGGCGAAGGCGTAGCGTTGGCACCTATTCAACTGGTTGCCAAGTTGGTACGCGACGGCCGCCTGGTACTTGTGGATCGAAAAGTCTTCCACACCGGACTCAGTTATTGGCTGGCTTGGCCGAAGCCGCGTCTGCGAACCTTGTCCGAAGCGGCGCGCTTGTTTCGCGACTGGATTATTGAGCAGTCCCAAATTGAGCAGCCCCAAATTGAGCAGTCGAAAACTGAGCAATCTAAATTTGAAAAGTCGAGAATTCGGCGGTCAAAAAAATAGTTGCCAACGAGGACTATCATTACAACGTACTAGTACTCTCATATTGCTTAGAGGATGTAAGACTTGGACTTGGGACTCACCGGCCTGCGGGCCATCATTACCGGCGGTACCAAAGGTATTGGCCGCGCGATCGTCGAGACGCTGATGGCCGAGGGTTGCCACGTTTCGTTTTGTGCGCGCAGCGCCTACGACATCAAACGAGCGGCGGAACAACTGTCCGCAAGCACCCTGAACCCGCACGGCGTCAAGGTGTTGAGTCAGGTGCGTGATGTTGCTGACGCAGCAGCACTCAAGCAATGGGTCAGTGATTGTGCCGTCGGTCTGGGCGGTATCGATATCGTCATCAGCAATGTCAGCGCCCTGGCGGTCGAGCCTGGCGAGAAATCCTGGCAGAAGGCCTTCGACGTTGACATGCTCGGGACGGTACGTCTCGTCGAGGCGGCCTTACCTCATCTCGAGCGCAGCAAAGCGGCGGCGATCGTGACCATCGCCAGTGTGTCGGCTCGCGAGATCGATTTCGCGGCGGGCTCGTACGGCGCCCTAAAAGCGGCCTTGGTTCACTATACCCAAGGACTTGCACAACAATTAGCGACACGGAAGATCCGCGCCAATTCCGTCTCACCTGGCAATACCTATTTTCCAGGCGGCATTTGGGAGAACATCGAACATGGCAACCCGGCCTTGTTCAAGCAGGCAATGGCAATGAACCCGAGCGGCCGAATGGCTAAACCCGAGGAGATTGCTCGCTCGGTTGTGTTCTTGGCGAGCCCTGCTTCAAGTTATACCAGCGGCACCAATCTGCTGGTCGACGGCGGGCTAACTCGAGGTGTGCAATTATGAAAACGACGTTCAAGTGGCTTGCTGCGTTGATCGTTGCCGCCAGTACCGCGTACCTGCCAACGGCACAGGCTCAATCGCCCGCATGGCCCAGCAAACCAATTCGACTGCTGGTGCCCCTGGCGGCCGGAAGCACCGCCGACATCGTCTCTCGTTTGCTCGCCGCTGAACTCGGAAAAGCGCTGGGTCAATCGGTCGTGGTGGAAAATAAGCCCGGGGCGGGCGGCACGATCGCAACTGCTGAGACCGCTCGCGCTGTGGCCGACGGTTATACCCTCGCCTTCGCCTCGCAAGGTACGCTCATATTTAATTAAGGGCTTTACGCCAAGCCGGGCGAGCTCAGCTTTTCATCAGGCGGCAGCGGCACCAGTCATCATCTGTCGGGCGTGTTGTTCGCAAGCATGACGAACAGTAACCTGCTGCATGTGCCCTACAAAGGCGCGCCGCAAGGCATCCTCGCCGTCATGAGCAAGGAAGTCACGTTGGGATTCTTCAATACCCCGACCGTCATCGCGCAGATCAAAGATGGCCGCCTCAAGCCCTTGGGTGTGACCAGTTTAAAACGCTCGCCGCTATTGCCGCAGGTCCCGACGCTCGATGAACAAGACGTGCGCGGCTACGAAGTAAACACCTGGTTTGGAATGATCGCGCCGGCGGGGCTACCGCCAAGCGTAGTGACGCGCCTAAATAACGAGATCAACCGGATTCTGGCGCTACCGGAAGTGCGCGAAAAACTCGGTTCGCAGGGCTTTGAGCTGGCCCCAGCGATGGAGCCGGCAGCCTTTTACAAACTGATCGCCGATGACTACGCGAAGTGGCTGCCGGTGGTCAAGTCAAGTGGTGCTACGGCCAATTGATTACAGTCCCAACGCTTGAACACTAAGCTTTGCCAGTTCGCGTCGTAGTCGGGCGCGAACCGTCTGATGATCGCGGCTTGAGTTCAGATTCTCCAGCTCATACGGATCGGCGCGCAGATCGTACAACTCATCCAGCTCACCGTCAGTGCCGCGATTAACCCAATGAATGTATTTGTAGCGATCGGTTCGCACCGCTTTGTAGGTCATGCCGATCAACCAGGGCATGGCGTTCTCCGCCCAATATTCGATCAGAAACGATTTACGCCAATCGACAGCCGTGGGCACTACGCCAGGGAAGTTGCCTTGGCCAGTCGAAACACGCGCCGGCTTCGAAACGGCTGTGGACTTCGCTTGGGTTGCTGCGAACAGCGGCAACAAGGACCGGCCTTGAATCTGCGGCCCCGGTGTGCCGCCGGCCAGCGCCAGCAAGGTCGGTGCCAGATCCTGACAGATCACCAGATCATGCACGCGCGTGCCCGCTCGAACATTGCCCCCTCCCGAGCAAGGCGATCAATATTCGGTGTCTTCATGTACGGATGCCCGCCTGCGCCAAATTCGTCGTACCGTAAGTCGTCAATCAAAATGACCAGGAAGTTCGGCTTACTGACTTTCAGCTCTTCAATCTTGGTGCGCACGAATAAGTCTCCTGAATGGGGTCAACAGCGATCAACCGGGACTCACGCGAATCAAAGCGAATCAAAGCAAATCAAAGCGAAACGACGCAACGCAAATCGATTCATTCGCGCCGGCCGGCTAACCATGCAGCGAGCACGATCAACGCACCGCCCAATATCAGCGTCGCGGTCCATGCTTCAGTACCGAATACTAGTGCCGATACCGAGGCGAACAAGACCTCGCTTAACATCACCACCGCCGTCACATTGGCCGGCAGTCTGGCGGCACCAAACTGCAAGGCAAGATTCGATGCCATGAATACTACGGTCATCAATAACGCCGCCGGCAACCAGACACTCCAAGTCGCAGCCGGCCAAGTGGTTAAGCCAGTGCTGGACACCAAAACGGCAACCGCGCTTGAGGTTACCCAAGCACCGCCAAACATCGTCAACGCGCGCGTTGAGGCCGAAACGTCGGCCAGTTTGCGCAACAGCACATTGGTCATTGCAAAACAGGCGCCACCGGCCAGTGCCAGCCAATCGGGCAAGCTTTCGGGCCACGGCCAACCGACTTCAGGTTGCCAAAGAACAACCAACGCACCGGTCAAGGCCAACACCGTCCGCAGCAGGGCCGCGCCAGTGATCGGCTCGTTCAACAGCCATCGCGCCAACAGAACGGCCCAGATCGGCATCAGGTAAAACAACAGCACAACGCGCACAACCGGGCCAACCGTCATTGCCCAGTTAAAACAGACATTGGTCAAACCACTGGCGAGCGCCAACCCGATCAAAGCGAAGCGCGCCGACGGTGAAAACACGAGCGGATTGACGCGCGCGCTGAATACCCAGAACAACAGCGCCAGGAAGCCCAGGCCATAGATGAAGGCGGTTGCCCACAGGCTCGATAATCCCCGCGCCTCCAAATAGCGAAACGGCAGCCACGACACACCCCAGATCAAGGCATTGAAGAGCAGCGCAAGGATTGCGCCCCGATCGGCCGACCTCAAAGCCCGTACTCAACCCTGAGCGAGCAGGGTTTTCAAATCGGCAGCCAGCCATTCGTTTGGCTGGCCGTGTTTGACGAACAGTCGGATGCGTCCCTGAGTGTCAAATACATAGCTGGCTGCGGTATGGTCGACGGTGTAACTGCCGGGCGTTTGTCCGGCTACTTTCTCAAAGAACACCTTGAACTCCCGCGTCGTTTTCCGAGTTTCGTCAAGATTGCCGTACAGCCCGATGAAACGCGCGTCAAACGCCGGGACGTATTTCGATAACACCGCCGGGGTGTCACGTTCCGGATCGAGGGTGATGAACACCACCTGAACACGATCGGAATCGGCACCCAGTGTTTTCAGGGCTTTTGACGTTTCCAGCAAGGTGGTCGGACAAATATCGGGACACTGCGTGAACCCGAAGAACACCACCACCAGCTTGCCCTTGAAGTCGGCCAGTCTGCTCGGCTTGCCATTAAAGTCGGTGAGCTCGAACTGTCGCGCAAAATCAGCGCCGCTAATGTCGGTGTGATTAAATTTAGGCTTGCCGCCAATGACGTCACAGGCTGCCAGCACGCCGCTCATACTGGCGCAAGCGGCCAGCAAAACGCTGCGACGCTTCATGAACTGCGAAATAGTGCGAGTGGCGCTCAAAGGTAATGATCAATCAGCAGCGCAGCAAACAGCGCAGCCAGGTAGAAAATCGAATAGCCGAAGGTCTTCTTCGCCAACGCATCGGTGTAGTGACGCCACAAACCCCAGGCGTAGTACAGAAACACCAGACCCAACAGTACGGCACTGAGCAGATAAAACAGCCCACTCATGCGGATCAGATAAGGCAGCAAGGTCGTTGCGAACAACAACAAGGTGTAGAGCAGAATCAATTTACGGGTGAACTCGGCACCATGGGTTACCGGCAACATGGGCAAGCCAGACTTTTTGTAATCCTCAATCCGGTACAGCGCGAGGGCCCAAAAATGCGGCGGCGTCCAGACGAAAATAATCAGGCACAACACCAGCGCTTGCGCTGGAACTTCATTGGCAACTGCGGCCCAACCCAACAGCGGCGGCATGGCACCTGAGATTCCGCCAATCACAATGTTCTGCGGCGTGGCCGGTTTCAAAATCACCGTATAGATAACTGCGTAACCGACAAAGGTTGCCACCGTCAGCCACAGCGTCAAGCTGTTCACCCAGGTGTGCAGCATGAAGGCACCCA
The DNA here is from genome assembly GCA_031415535.1 of Burkholderiales bacterium. Lineage (GTDB taxonomy): Bacteria > Pseudomonadota > Gammaproteobacteria > Burkholderiales > Burkholderiaceae_E > JANLTP01. Next base: position 7,002 of record JANORY010001148.1, read on the forward strand.
AACCACCCAGGAGGCCGGCAAATACCAGCGCTGCGCTGGGTGCCACTTCG